>NZ_WUDQ01000201.1:0-6042 GCF_009827695.1 Paenibacillus sp. OT2-17
AATGGAACGATGCGCACATCAATATCACGCTGCCGAAGCCGATCTGCCAAATCGCCCTCCTCTGCCAAAATAACGAGCGGGTCGATATGTTCCCCGATATTCGTCAGTATGTTATACAAAGCGACTTCGCCGCCGCTCCATCTTGCCGTATGGTCAATATAAGCTACTCTCATCATTTCGCCGCCGCCTTTCTATCAAGGACCTGTCGGAACACCTCTTCCACCTGCTCCGCTACATGTCCCCATGTATATCTGCTCAGGACATGGTCCCGGCATTCCCTTGCATTCGGTAGAAGTTCACGATGATCCAGCACACGTAGCAACCCTTCAGCAATGGCTTCACTATCCGTTCCCTTGAACAAAAGCTCGGGACGGAATCCTCTTAAAATCTCCTTGTTGCCACCCACAGGAGTCGCCAGCACTGGCAGTCCCGAGGCCATCGCCTCCACTGTGATCAGACCGAAACCTTCCAGTGCCTGTGTGGGTACAACGAACAAATTCGATGCTTGGTGATACAGTGGAAGCTCCTCATCCGACACATAACCGAGCAGCCTTACATGGTTATGAAGATTGTATTCCTCCACCTTGGAAGCCAATTCCTCCATCAAGGGGCCCTTCCCTCCAATCAGCAACAGATGATCAGGATGACGCTCGGTGACTCGTCTCCATGCTTCCAGTAGCTGTAGCAGTCCCATTCGATTAACAAGACGACGAACGGTTAGCACAATCGTCGCATTTTGCGGCAAATTCAGGCGCTTCCGCACGGCTTCTTGTTCCTCTGCCGGGTGGAACCTTTCTACATTCGCCGCACCAGGAATAATATGAATTTTGCTGAGTGGAACTTTATAGTGCTCATGTAAAATATCCCGAAAGGTTTCGCTTAGCACTATAAATTTATCCGCCAATCCGTAGGCCTTCATTTCAATGGATTTAGCCAACGTCGTTTTTAGAAAATGCTTGATGCCCTGTCCTTCAATCTTCATTTCCTCCGTCCACGGTCCGTGAAAGGTGGTAACTACCGGGATTCCTCTTTTTTTCGCCTCCAGCGCTGGCCCGACACTATAGGGAGCAAAATGGGAATACAATATATCCATCGGTTGCTTGTCGAACAACTCTGCTGCATATTTTTGCATTAGCTCTCGGCGCTTCCAGATGGATTGCTGCTTGCTGCCAATCGTATGAATCCGAATACGGTCGGGCGCTTGCGGCTGCTCGTCACTACAGATTAGAGCATCCAACGTATTGCGCTCTAACGTAAGCTGCTCACAGATGGATTTAAAATATGTGTTGAGGCCTCCTGGCTGCAAAGACGGCCAGCTAAGCCCCGTTGCCGCAATACGAAATCCGTTATTGTACGACATAGCTGGTTTCTCCTTTCTGCTCGGTATGTCCGTCATCCACGATTTCTATCTTTTTTCGCCGCTTGGTTAGCTCATAATGCTTGAAGCAGACGAGAAACTCATACATCACCCAGAATACTGCTACGGCAAAACCCGCCAATCCCTTGCGGTATAAGCCTTGGACAAAATACTTCTGCACAAAGCGGGCAGGAGGCCGCCACAACAGTCTGGTAATCCGAAAGGATCTTCCTTTGTTAAATGCCGTCTCTGCTTCCAGATCTGTATATTTGTTAAAACGGGTCATATGATCACTGATGCTGCGGAAGCCGTAGTGCCATAACACGCCCTCCAGATTGACAATCTGGGAAGAGGCTACATCCGGCATTTCATGAACAAGACTATTCGTAATGCCATAAATACGCCGATTGTACAAACGAACCAGGTATTCGCCTTTGTTCATCCATTTGCCGAGAAAATCTCCAATCCGGAATACGGAATATGCTTTGGCCGGATCGTGGAGCGTTTCCTTTACTTTCAACAAGTCTCCAAGCAACTCTGCATCCACTACTTCGTCCGTATCAATCAGGAATATCCAATCAAATTCCGCTTTTTCAACACCAAACATGCGCTGTTTGGCATAACCGGGCCACGGGTTAGAAAACACCCGACAGCCCAAGGATTCAGCTACCTGAATCGTATTGTCCTTGCTCCCTCCGTCAATGACGACGATATCGTCCGCAAAGGGCTTGCAGGATTTAATGGCGGCTGTGATTCGAGTGCCATCATCCTGAGCGATAATAACTACGGATATCCGGTTGTCCGCGGGAACGCTAGACATGTGGTTCATTAGCGGGTGCCTCCTTCTTTATCTAACCGTTAACTGGCTTTTTCCGGATGTAGTGTGACATCGTTGATCGGAGCCATTGAAAATCTTGTTTGGAAATAAGCAGTCTTGGAATCTTCATTTTTAGAACGAATTTAACATTACATAAAATGAAAATGAACCGTAGAATTCCCGAAGACAGCATTGCTATCCCTGCACCCGTCAATCCATATTTCGGTACGAGTATGGACAGCAATGGAATGACGAGCGCCAATCCGACACCCTGTAGAATGGTAACCAGTTTGGGCTTACCCAACGCCATAAATTGTTGTGCCAGCACCATGGTTCCCCCACTGATAGCAACCTCAAGCACCAGGAACCGGAATACCGTAAGCGCTTGTTTAAACTCTTGACCATATAACAATGTAAATACGAACGGAGCAATCAGCATCAGCATCACCGCAGCCAGAAAGGTTGCCGTTGATGTCACTCGAAATGCCCGAAATGTTATGGCCACCGCCTCTTCCTTATTCAGACCGGAGGCTTTGGGAAACAGCACGACAATGATCGAGGTAGAAAATACATTCACCATCCTGGCCAAGCTGACCGCTACTGCATATAAACCGAGATCAGCGGGTCTGAGCAGACCCGCAATCAAAATCTGATCAATATAAGTGGAAACCTGCCCCATGAGATCATTTCCGTATGAACCCATACCGTAGGTAAAGAGATTTTTAAATTGCGTCCAGCTGTTCTTTACCTTTGGTTTGTACAGCCGAATCATTCGTATCGTGACACCAATATAAATCGGCAAGCCCGGCAGTAAATAGGCCAATGCCGAGGTGTACGGATTCATATTTCCGGTTAAGATCAGAATCGCCAGACCCAGCAGTGTACTTAGCGGTACCAGATACCGGAATAAATTGTACTGCTTATATTCCGAGCGAACTTGAAGCAATGCATTATTGATCTGTGAAATCGCTATGAGCGGACACATCATCATGGAGCACTGCGCGAAAAGTATGACCGATGAAGAAAAAGAGCGCAGCCAATAAGGAATTAGAAAAACTCCGACGAGTGTCGCCAAGCCCCCGAACATGGTAGCCAGTAGCAAGGCCAGACCATACAGCTTGCCCGTTTCCTCCGGTTTCCTTTTCGCATTGTAAATCAATGCAGACGGGACACCGAAGCTCATGCAGAAGGCGAGAAATTGGGACCAGTTCACCATCGCTGTCTGTTCCCCGCGTCCAGTAGGACCCAGGAATCGTGCCGTTAGCACACCAGTCAGCATATTCACGACGAGAATCAGCATACTGAATATCATCGTTTTTACTGCTGCAGAGCTGTTATCCTTGCTTTTGGCAAACCGAATCACCGTGGACCATAGTGTCCGGACAGGTGCGGATAATGCTTGTAAGTTTTGCACAGCCTTTACCTTCTTTCCGCGATGACATCTTTTGCCCATAGCCCTATTCCGATCATCATCCAGATCAGATAGCCGCGCATACCGGGGAAACCATTATCTGATATGAGACTGGCTACAGCTCCGGCCCACGTAGCCAACGCCAGTCTGATATAAGGCTGACTGGCATCTCGTGCGGCAATACGGGCGAGAAGGCGCTTGATGATAACGAAGAGACCACCGAAGAAAAAGAATGCCCCGAAAATACCGAAGGTGAGGAAAATGGCGATATATCCATTATCCATAATCCCAAGTTCGCCGAGATCGCCGCCGTTATCAAGCTTGGTTCCGATTCCTACACTCCCAATCCCCTGCCCGACCGGATTGCCAGCAATCGCCGGAAGCATCGTATGCAGTAAATCCAAACGTTCATTGTACGAATGATCCTGCTGAATATCCGTCAGCGTCTGCATGCGAGCCACCAAACCTTCTGCCCCTGGAAGTTTTGGAACAATGATGTAGAGAAGAAGGCCAACTATAGCTAGTTGAAACAAGGTTTTCCACTTTCCCTTGGAAGATGAACTGAGAATGTAAGCCAGTAACATGACGAATGCAATTAGCCAGGCTGAACGTACCAGCGTGATTAAAAGGCAAACGACCGTCAGCAGGATTCCGATCCATCCCAAAGTGCCACGCCAACGTTTTTCCATTAGCATGGGTACAAGTGCCATCGCCAGGAAAATAGCGCAGGGACCGGGCGAGTTCATGGAAGAAAATACTCTGATTTGAAGTGGTTCTGGAACACCAATGGAATTCATTTCTACATGATTCATCCAAAATGCATCCCACGGAGGCACCGTCAAGTACTGGATAATGCCGTAAATTGCCACAAGAACAGCAATGTTGGCATATGAATACAGCAGTCGGTCCAGCTCCTTCGCCTTCATGGGCTTAATCGCAAGATAAGGCAACAGGATCAAAGGAACCACATAATTGGCTAAATCATAAGCAAAAACAATACCATTTTTGAATAACCCGACCACACTTCCGTAGGCCAATTCTATGCCGAAAAATACAGCAATTCGGGTCAAGGGTTTTTCCGCCTGATGAATGCCTCGCAACACAGGAATAATCAACATACTGCTTACCAGCAGCGGTGCCACGCTCAACAAGGAAACCGAGTGATACGTTCCCTCCATCCAATCCGCAATGCGGCGGATTTCCGGGCCTACTGCCCACACTGCCAGTGTGTAAGGAATCAGTAGCCGCGATTGCAAGATCGCCAGCAGGAAGGCCGGAAAAACGAGCGCCAGCAATATGGCTCCCTGCTGGCTCATGGTGGGATTCATCTTGGCGCTGACAAATCCGATGGCGAGTGGCAACATACAAGCCAGCAACCCCATGCCGATCATGCTGATTCCACGCCGATTTCCTAGCCAAACGGAAATCTGCTGATCTGCCAACCGACTCATGTTTCTCACCCCTGACCTCCCTTCATCCGCTTCCGCTTGAACATCTCCTTAAACAGCAGAACGAGAAATTGGGAATCCTCAATCAAATATCTTTTCCACAATCGTTTAGGCTCCTGAGACAACCTCCAGAACCATTCAAATCCCGTCTTCTGCATCAGCTCCGGTGCTCTTTTCACATTTCCCGACAGGAAATCAAAGGTCGCTCCCACCCCAATCGAAATCGGAGCGCGGTAAGTCTCGTAATATCTGTAAATCCATTTTTCCTGTTTAGGGGCGCCCACACCTACAAAAACGATGTCCGGGCGAGCCTCTTGAAGCAATTGGGCAATGTGCCTATTCTCCTCCTCGTTTTTCTCAAAGCCATAAGAAGGAGAGTAACAGCCCACCACATTCATGTTCGGATAAGATTCCTGGAGATTGAGCATAGCCTTCTCAGGAATACCGTCAGCTGCACCCAGAAAAAATAAACGATAGCCTCGATCCTCAAAAGCCTCTCCCAACCGAGTGAACAAATCTGACCCGGAGACCTTTTGTTTGAGGGGTTTTTTCAGTAACTTGGACGCCCATATGATAGGCATCCCATCGGCCACTACAGCTCCGGCATCCGAATACACCTTGCGGAATTCATCATCCTTGCGAAGCTTGATCACATGATCGACATTACAGGTCAAAATGTAGGAATGACGCTGATGTTCAATAGAAGTATCTATAAATTCGAGTAGATCATTAAAATCGTAATTATCAAAGTTGACATCGAACATGTTCACTCTGCTCATCGTATCACTTCTCTTTGCGAAAATCGGTTTGAGTAGATGTCTGGTATAACGCGTTCAAATACCAGCAAAATGGAATAATCATCTGAACCGTCGACAACGTATTATCTGAAAACGAGTAGATCAGAAAGCCTGCAATTAAGCTTGCAAAATAAGGTTTGATAGACTTGGCAAGCGACCGGTAAATGAGAGCAAACACGATCAGCAATGAAAGCATTAATAGCCCGCAACCG
>NZ_WUDQ01000202.1:0-6012 GCF_009827695.1 Paenibacillus sp. OT2-17
ATTAGGCACGCCGCCAGCGTTCGTCCTGAGCCAGGATCAAACTCTCCATTAAAGACCAACCGAAGTTGGTTTATAGAAAGAGCGATAAGCTCATTTTGAAACTGACGAGATAAAAATATCTCTTGTTCGCTTCCATTTTATACAGCCTGACGGCATGTACCAAAATTTCAGCGTTGGATTTTGTAAACAAAATCCGTACTCACTCGTTGTTCAGTTTTCAAAGATCAAATTTTCATACGGCTTTTTGAGCCAGAACAATAATATAACATTTCCATCTAATTTAATCAACCTGTAAATAATTCCAGGTGGGTTATCCAAACCTTACTATTTAACAATCATTTTCGGGCTGGAATAACAATATATCAATTTAAACCAATTAAGTCTACCTGTAAAAATTTCCAGGTTGTTCAGACTTATAAAGATTCTTTATCTTATTTTATCGGCTGGACTAGTACTTTAACACGTATACCAAATTAATTCTACTTGCAATTAATTCCTTCTGATAAACAGCTATAGATAATACACCAAAGTGATTCATACTCCCCATGGGTGGAAGTATTACTTAAATCTGTTTTATTCTAATTTTACATAAGGATTTGCTTTGTCAATTAGTTCTTGGCTGATTTCGAAGGTTGATCCTTCTTGTATTTCATTTGATTTTGATGCTAGTAATACTATTTTTATTCTTTTTGGATGCATTTTTCTCAGAGGAAGTTGATAATTATGAAAAATTTATTATGAATTTAATCCTTACATTTTTCACTGGCCTCTTCGCTATTTATTTACTTACTCGAAAAGTAGAAATAGATGGTTTAAGAGTTTGCTTTATAAGCACAGGAGTAGTAGCACTAGGTTATCTGACTGTGTGTTTAATAAAAAAAGCACGTAAATGAAAACCACATTTCTAATACGGACCAAAAAACGGCAAAAATAATTATGCTTACGTCACTCAATGAAAGTGAGGTTATACTCGATGCGTATTCCATGGAGTTGATAATTTCATCTGTTCCATGACAGTTAGATTGACCCCGTAATATGAAAAACAGCGGTATCCTTGGATGAGTCCTAGATACCGTTGTTTTTTTGAACTATCGTTCCTTGTTTGTTAAACGATAAACTTAATCTCCGTATTGTGTTTACAGCATACGAAACTTCTGCTTTGAATTCACCTCTGGACGATGCAAGGTGAAGAAGAACCTTTCGCCTACTGTGGGAACAGATTTAGGAAGCCATGACTTCAATGTTCAAGAGGATGCCGCTACCGCAAGCGTACCGGAAGAATCCGCTGTATGATGAATACTCCGCACGAAGCGAATCGTTTTTGTTTCTGAGTGCATTACGACTGAATGAGTTTCCGCTCTGTGACCAGGAAGAGAACGAACCCCCTGCAACCACTCCCCAGGTGTCACACCTGTAGCCACAAACATCACGCCTTGGCGTCCGACCATATCATCCATGGAGAGCAACGCACCGGGATCAGTAATGCCCATACGCTTGCAACGCTCAATCTCTTCTTCACCATGAGGCAGCAGGCGACCCTGGATTTCTCCGCCCATGCATTTCAGCGCTGCAGCGGCCAATACACCCTCAGGAGCGCCACCAGAACCGATATGCAAATCTACACCGCTATCCAGGCATGTTTCAATCGCGCCCATCACATCCCCATGGCCAAGCAGTTTGATTCGAACGCCGCTTTCCCGCAGAAGCTTGATGATCCCGGCATGCCGTGTACGATCAAGAATGGACACAGTAAGATCAGACAAGGATTTACCGAGTACTCGTGCAGCTTTTGACAATGTAGTTGGAATTGGGTCCTCAAGTGACAGCTTTCCAGCCAATGCCGGGCCAACGGCCATTTTTTGCATGTACATATCCGGAGCGTGGAGTAGACTACCACGAGGTGCAGCAGCAATGACCGACAGAGCGTTATTCAAACCATTTGCTACCGTTTCGGTTCCCTCTAGTGGATCGACAGCGATGTCCATAGCCGGTCCTCTGCGATTGCCTACTCTTTCCCCGATATACAGCATGGGAGCCTCATCCATTTCGCCTTCGCCAATGACGACCGTGCCGTCCATGGATACCGCATTAAAATGAGTGCGGATGGCTACCGTAGCCGCCTCGTCTGCGCTATTCTTATCTCCACGCCCTGTCCATTGTGCTGATTGCAGTGCCGCTGCCTCTGTTACCCGAACGAATTCCAATGCCATTTGACTCTCCATACCTATCCCTCCACCTCTCCTAAAAATTAATTGTTACCCTTAAGCAATTGAACTATTTAGGGCAACTTTGCTGCAATCTTTCTATTTATCTATTAAACTCCTGTATCCTACGATTTTAATTTTTAGTTATATGAGCAGCTACTAGGCTCTATAACATTCTGATAATTAAACCTGCCGTCTCTTCAATCGCCTTATCTGTAACATCAATAACCGGACAATTCAGCTCTTTAAACAAAGACTGTGCATACGCTATTTCCTCTTCTACCCTCATCGCTGTAGCATACTGCACATTATTAGGAAGCCCCATAACCTTTAGTCGCTCACTGCGTATTTTCAACAGTAACTCTGGCTCGATCGTTAATCCGAACACTCGACCACGCTGAACATCCTTCAACTGAACAGGCGGTGTCAGCTCCGGTACAATCGGTATGTTGACCGTTTTATAACCTTTATGCGCGAGAAACATGGATAAAGGGGTTTTGGAAATACGGGATACTCCAAGCAATACAATATCCGCTTTGAGAATGGCGCTCACATCTTTACCATCATCATATTGAACCGCAAAATCCAAGGCCTCTACACGGCGAAAATAGTTATCGTCCAGTCGGTGCAGCAGACCAGGCTTCTCTTTGGGATCGTTATGGAACGTATCGGCAAACGCCTGCATCATCGGTCCCATAATGTCGACAGCCCGCACATTCAGCCGGACAGCCTCCTCTTTCATCGCTTCTCTCAATTCTGGCTGTACCAGCGTATAAGCTACGAAGCCTTTACGCTCGGCAACTTCCTCCATCACCCGGCTCAGTTCGTCTTCATCCCTCACGTTCATAAATCTTTTGATCTCTGTGTCCGGTAACTCAAATTGGCGCATGGTCGCCTGTACGACAGCTTCTGCCGTCTCGCCAATCGAGTCTGAACAGATCGCTATAAAATGACTGCTCACCTGAACCATTCGATTCCTCCCATTAATCCTCTGCTACCATATCGAGCAACATTTTAATAATATTCGTTTTTGTAATGCGTCCCACAACTTTCCAGTGCTCCCCTGGCTTGTCGGAGTCGGAAGGGACGACAACAGGCAGGCTGTCGATTTGACGGGCAATAATTTTGCGCGCTGCCTCTAATACCGTATCCTCTGGGGAAACGGTGACAACATTCGCCTGTCGGGTCATCACAAGGCTGACAGGAATGGTTGCTGCATTGGGATTCCCTAACGTTACCTTAAGCAAATCCTTGCGGGAAGCTACCCCTGCCAAATCTCCGTCTTCATCGGTGACGATCAAATTGCTCACATTTTCCAAAAAGAGAGCTACGACAGCTTCCTGAATCGTTGTTGTTTCTCGTACGATGACTGGAACCCCATGAAGATCGCCGACCTTCATTTGCAACAGCCGGAATTTTTCCTCCCGGTTCGGCGTGCCCCGCTTTCCAACAAAATATCCGACCTTGGGCTTTGCATCTATGTAATTCAGAATGCCCAATTTGGATAGGTCGGTCCGAATGGTCGCCTTGCTGAGATTAAGCATTTCCGCAATCTGATCCCCGGTAATCGGGGCATGCTTTTGTACGATGTTTAAAATTTCTACTTGTCTTGCCGTAAGGTCGATGATGAACGTCCCTCCTTTTTTCTTGCGATCTAATAATGAATATAATACGTCATATATAACAATAAATCAACCTTAAAAAGCATATAAAACATCACATATATAAAATTAAGGCGGTTATTCATGTCTTTTTATCATTTAAAACACTTATTTAACACAAAAAAACGGGTATTTTGCCCTGCTCTTTCGAGTAAGGCGAAGTACCCGCTCCCTTATTCGTATCTTAAAGCATCAATTGGACGCAGCTTCGACGCCTTTCGCGCCGGATATACTCCGAACAACACTCCAACCCCCATACAGCAAAGAAAAGAGTAAAGCACGGGCTCTATCGAATACACAATCGGCATTTGAACGAATTTCTCGAGCAGCTTTGCACCTCCGAGACCCACCATTACGCCAACCAGTCCACCCATCAGACTGAGAAAAACAGCCTCAGCCACAAACTGCAGCATAATATCACTGCGTTGCGCACCAATCGCTTTACGAATCCCGATCTCCCTCGTACGTTCCGTGACGGACACCAGCATAATATTCATAATGCCGACACCTCCAACGCCAAGCGCAATTGCAGCTACACCGGCCAGCAGCATATTCATAATCCGATCAACCCCGGACACTGTTTTTAAGATTTCCGTCTGGGTCATGATCTGAAAGTCATCGCCCTCTGATGGCTTTAGCTCATGTCTGGCACGTAGCACCTGCCGAATTTCAGCACTTGCCTGATTAATCTTCTCCTCTGTTGTTGCAGAGGCGTTCACCTGCTGAATACTCATATTGCCTAGCCGTTCCATCCCCGTTGTAATCGGTACATATACCTGCTGACCACTGTTACTCATATTGGAATTGGAATTTGCCAGCACACCAACCACCTTAAAAGGAAGCTGTTTAATCATGATCGTCTCACCGACCGCTCTTGAGGCATCCGGACCAAAAATATTACGGGCCGCATCACTCCCAAGCACGGCCACATTCATTTGTTTATCCACTTCATAGTGGGTAAACGACCTGCCTTGAGCTAGTGACAGCTTTCTCACATGAACGAATGCCAGCGAAGTCCCCTCAATTTGCGCGCTGACCTTATTGCGACTCCACGTAATATCTGCATTGGTCATGGCACTTGGCGCTACCTCTGCTACTGCTTTTTGCTCCTCTAGCGCATCGATATCTTCCAGAGATATTCCTTTCGTCTGACTGAACGACATGGAGCTGGAACCATCATATGGAGCATAAGGATAGATCATCAACAGATTATTTCCCATACTGTTGATCTGAGATGTAATCGTAGCCGTTGATCCTTTACCGATGGCTACAATCATAATCACAGCAGCCACTCCGATAATAATGCCCACCATGGTCAGCAAAGATCGCAGCATATTGGTTCGCAAACTGTTGAGCGATACACGGATAATTTCCTTAAACTTCATGCCTTCACTTCCTCTGCCGCCATTCTTCGTTTCCCAACAGGCTGATCCTCTTCAATCCGCCCATCCCGAAAATGAATCAGACGCTTGGCATATTCCGCAACCTCCTGATCATGAGTAACCAATACAACCGTTTTCCCCTGATCATTCAGACGCTGAAAAATCCCCATTATTTCAACACTTGTTTTGGAGTCCAATGCGCCTGTCGGTTCATCCGCCAAGAGAATGACCGGATTGTTCACAAGTGCGCGCGCAATAGACACCCGCTGCTGCTGACCGCCTGACAATTCGTTCGGCCTATTGTTCATCCGATCGCCTAGACCTACGCTAGTGAGGGCCTCCATTGCCCGCAAACGACGCTCCTTGGCAGAAATACCCGCATAGATCATAGGCAGTTCCACATTCTCCAAAGCCGTTGCTCGCGGGAGCAAATGGAATTTTTGAAATACAAATCCGATTTTCTGATTACGTATAATAGCCAGTTCATCCTCGCGGGCATCTAATATCGAATAGCCATCCAAATAAAATTGTCCCGATGTAGGTAAATCCAGACAGCCGATGACATTCATCATCGTGGACTTGCCTGATCCAGACGGTCCCATGATCGCGACAAAATCACCGTCAGCAATATCAAGTTGTACCTCACGCAGGGCATGAATTTCCTGATCTCCGACCTGATACACTTTTTTCAAATCCTCAATCTGAATGACGTATCTCATACCCGTTTAAAAACCTCCCTGCATGCCGCCCATAGCAGAAGGGTCC
>NZ_WUDQ01000203.1:0-6004 GCF_009827695.1 Paenibacillus sp. OT2-17
ATCGTAGCCCAGTGTTGCAAGCGAGCTGATCATAATCGGTACCATTATATATTGCATACCTGCCATAATAAGCAATGACATCGCGCCCCCGAGCAGCAGCCCTGCAAACACTCCTGCATTATCAAATAACCATGCGAGTCCATCCGATAAATGTTGACCGAGATACCCCCACAACGGGCCAAGAACGAACATCATCAAAGGTATAAAAATCATCAGAGTCAAAGTCGGGACAGCCACTACTTTAAGCCAATAGGGGGTATGCTTGTCTAACCATTTTTCCACATACGACGCCATCCAAACGACAACAAGCATTAGTATTATGGAAGAAGCAGACTGCCCGTCTATGACTGACAAGTCGCCAAAGCGAACCTCCTCACCAGACTGGAACAACTCTGTCAGGCGGGGATGCAATACTGATGCTCCGATGGCAGCCGCAACAAACATATTGCTGTTCAGCTTTCTTGCCGCACTTACCGCAAATAGAATGGGCAAAAAATAGAATACCCCATCGCTGATAACCAATAAAATGGTATACGCCTGTTGATCAGATAACAAACTAGTAAATACCTGTTGGTCTGAAAACAAAAAACCTAAGGACATGAAAATAGATATTAATACCTTGATCATTCCCGCCCCAATCATTGCCGGCAAGATCGGAGTGAATACGCCTGATACATAATCTAATAGACGACTTATCGGATTTCTCCCTGTGGCAGCTCTGTAACTTCCGGAAGTCTGCTCCTGTTCATCTTCTCCCCTGACCTGCGAAATCATTTCTTTGGAAAGTAAATCCCGATTCATAACTACCTTTTCCCCTTTTTATATGTATATTGAAGACCACTTTCGAACTTACCAAACCAAGCTTAGAAGAATATTGTCATAAAAGCGGTATTCCTTATGCTACTTATATTACTTCTTTTTTACAATAGTTTTAAAGAAGGAGTAATCTATTCGTTTTTATGCACCTGATAATTTACATCTAACTTACATCTAAACACCTAAGACCATAGTTATATATTTTTTGTTTGTTTTTGGGCAAATATGACTATTCAACCGCCTGTTAATTATGTAAAATAGGTCTAACCTACTTTTTAGTAAATCATGGATTACTTCCCTTTCACATTCTTGTCCCTTGAATACAGCTGAAATATACATAGAATCCGAACATTTTCAGTCTTTTCTTCAAGCAAGGAGAGGAAAACAAGTAGATCATGGCGTGTCTAGTATCTTATTGGACAAGCGGCCTACATCAAGCAGGGAAATTCGTCTGATTTTATTACCATCATGTGAGAGGAGAATTTTCATGAAGAGTTTTAATCGTTCCATTGGCGCGAAATTACGAATTATGTTTTTGCTGATTCAGCTCTTTGCATCCCTTTTATTCAGCATCAGTTTCTATGCAATATCCATGAGTATCATTAATAACAGTGTCATGCCTCAGGTAGACCAATTGCTAGAAACTGGAGCTAAAAATGTGTATCAGGATCTCAATATTTCCTTAGCCGTTCAGGCCCAACAAGGAAGCGGTTCTGATTCCGGCTCCGCTATACAGATGGAATCCTATCTTCAGGACAAGGTCGATACTCTCAAATTAGAATCGGCATATATCGCGCTAGTAAAGGATGGTAAAGCCGAAGTCGTCGCACGGAATGTAAAATCAGTATACAAGGTCAAGGATGCACTCATTCCTGTAGAGGATATTAAAAAAGCAAAACAAGGCGAGATGAATATCAGTGAAATTTACAGCGATTCGTACGGAGTACACAAAACCGCCTTCTTTGCTATATCGGGTAGTAATCTAGTTCTGGGCGTGAACGAAGATGTCGGATTCGTACAGGAAAAATCCCAACAAATTTTATGGATTTGCATAGGTATTACAGTGGCAACGCTCCTGCTGGGCGGAATTATTTCTACCCTCGTGATACGTAAAGTTGTAGAACCCATTGCTGAATTGGTTCGTCATAGCGAAAAAATCGCTCAAGGTGATCTTTCACAAGAAGCGAAGGTTCATGGAGTCAATGAAATTGCCCAACTTGCCCGCAGCTTCCAATCAATGTCTCATAACTTGAAAGAAATGATCAGCCATGTGCTTTCTACATCCAGTGCGGTTGTTGAAGGATCGGACGAGCTGCTTCGTCGGACTGAGGCTATGAGTGTAAAAGTGCAGGACTCTACAGTTGCCGCAGAGGAAGTAGCAAAGGGCAGTACCAGCATAGCTACAACTGCTGCTGAAAATGCACAGGCTATGGAGGAAATCGCTCAAGGTGTTCAGCACATCGCCTCCTCTGCCAATGATGTATCCGATCAAATCAGTGAAGCAACCAAAGAAACGGTTAACGGTAATACGCTCGCTCAAAAAGCTGTAGCTCAAATGTCACAGGTAGGACATGCTGCCGATGAATCGCTTCGATACATCCATAGTATGAATGAGCGCTCAGAAGCCATTGGCAGTATCGTTTCGGCTATTTTCGATATTACGAAGCAAATTCAAATGTTGTCCCTGAATGCCTCCATTGAAGCTGCCCGTGCGGGCGAACATGGACGGGGCTTCGCCGTAGTAGCTGGAGAAGTACGCAAGCTTGCCGAGCAATCTAAAGAAGCCACACAAGAAATTTCTGACTATTTGGTTACCATTCAAGAAGTATCGCAACAATCTGTGGACTCTGTGACCCAGGTTAGCCGTGAAATTCATTCGGGAACGGAAATGGTTCAACAAGCGAGCTCAGCCTTTAACCAGCTAAGTGAGCTTATGCAAAAGATCAATGCTACGATTCAAACGGTATCTGCAGCAACGGAGCAAGTATCCGCCAGCTCGGAGGAAGTATCTGCTTCCGTGGAAGAGACAGCTCTCATCGCTGCCAATGCACAGCATATGATTCAAGAAATCGGTTTTAACGCCGATGAGCAACTAAATGAAATGGAAAGCCACAGCGAGGTTGTTCGCCAATTAAGCAAACAAGCAACCGAGCTGCAAAAGGCAGTTCAAAAATTTAAAATTACGTAAGCCGATACAATAGAGGATTTTGCAAAAATCCCATAAGCGACTTCCAATGAACAAGATATAGATCGAAATGGTTTAGTTCGTCTATATCTTGCACTTCGGAGCGACTGGAATCGAATTTTGCAAAATCCTGAATAAAAAGAGGTATCTCACAGTCTTGAAAATGGCTGTAGAGATACCTCTTTATTTTTTAAAAGCGATTTTAATAATCATCCATGAAGTTTATGAATTCATTCCCATAATACGATAAATTTGCTCCATATCTAAATGAGCCCGTACCACCTCTGCGACACGGTCAAACTCTCGTTCCTTGGCTTCACGTACAGTAAAAGTGCTTTCTAAAGGTGCCAAGCCCTTGGTTTGTCGCAATCCATCCAGCCAGCACCGACGAAAACGGTCATTATCAAACACACCGTGCAAATAGGTTCCCCATACTTTACCGTCTGTCGTACCCCAGCCTTCCTCAAAAGCTGTTCCTTCGCCACGCCGGATATGGAATAGCCTTTTCATTTCGCTTAGGTTAAAAGTTATATCTGTAGGTTCGTATGGTTCCGTAACATACTCCGTAACGCCCATATGTATTTCATAGCCTTCAATGCTTGGCTTAGAGGCAGAACCCGAATCAGGCGCAGTACTAAGCAAAAGCGGGCAATGATTAGACAGGGTTCCCTGTACGCGTACGGTTTGCTTTTCCTTTAAAAAGGTCGTGGATAGAGCCAGCCAACCTAACCCTTCTGCCTGCTGCGGCAACCCAGATTCGACGGCTTGGGGATCAAATAGCGCTGTACCCAGCATCTGATAACCTCCACAAATGCCAACTAGCTGTGTGCGTCCAGTATTCATAGCCTGCCGAATGTCTTTCTCCAGACCTCTCTCACGCAATTCCAGCAGGTCTCCTATGGTGTCTTTGGTCCCCGGTAAGATAATGGCGTCCGGTACGCCCAACTGTCCGGCTTCTGTGACATAACGAACACTCACATCCGGCTCTGCGGCCAGAGCATCCGTGTCCGTAAAATTGGAAATCCGCGGATATCGTATCACTGCAATATCCAGTTCTTTATCCTCTGCTGATCGCTTGGGCTTCTTATCCAGTACTACCGAATCCTCTGCTTCAATGCGAATGTCTGGTAGATAGGGCAATACACCGAGTACAGGAATGCCCGTCCGTTCTTCCAGCCAGTCTAATCCCGGTTGAAGCAGAGACAGATCACCTCTGAATTTGTTAATGATAAATCCGCGGATACGCTGTACTTCATGGGGTTCCAGTAACTCGATGGTTCCTACGAGAGAGGCAAAAACACCGCCCCGGTCGATATCTGAAATAAGCAACACTGGTGCATCCGCCCAACCTGCTAAATTCATATTTACGATATCTCGGTCCTTCAAATTAATCTCTGCCGGGCTGCCTGCCCCTTCCATAAGGACAATATCATAGGTATCACGCAACCGATTCAGAGCATCCATAACGGTCTGTTTGGCTTTTGGCAAAAAATCCTTCCGGTAATCGGAGGCGCTCATATAGGCATAAGGTACACCGTGTACAACAATTTGTGAGTGCATATCTTTGACTGGCTTAATCAGAATCGGATTCATGTCAGTCGTGGCCTCAATACCGCAGGCCTCAGCCTGCACCCCCTGAGCGCGTCCAATTTCCTTGCCGTCCTCGGTAACATAAGAGTTTAACGCCATATTTTGCGACTTAAACGGTGCGGGACGATATCCGTCCTGCGTAAAAATACGGCAAAGCGCAGTTGTCACCACGCTTTTGCCCACATCCGACGCTGTTCCTTGAAGCATCAATACGGCTGCCGGGTTCGTGCAGGACGGTTCGAAAGTTGACAATTGCCTCTTCCCCTTTAACGAATTCATTTCAAATCTGGTCACAACCCGTACAAAATTACAATAAACAACAATAAAACAGTCTCCAGCAATTCGTTTAAAGTTCCGTATATATCTCCCGTAAGTCCACCCAAGCGGCGGTTAATACGGTTTGCCGTGAAGGTTCCAACACCGTAAGCCAAGACCGGAATCAACACAAAACCTATCGAGATTGGAAGGCTCTCAGAATATGAAAGGAACGTCTGTATGGTTGATCCTGCCAACGACAGATTCCCAGTATCCCTTGTTGCTGTAGCCAAACCTGCCAGAAGATATTGTCCTACGGCAGCACTCAGGGTCACTAATACAGCCCAGAATACGGCTAACCCTACGCGTCCACCACTCATATCAGCAAAACGCGCAGCCAGCCCATCATCATTACGGGCTTTGGGCCAGCGCTTCATTGCATGTACCATAAACCAGCGGCTCCAAACCATCGGAAGCAGCAGTAAGCCAGACACATTCCGTTCAACCAACACTGTATACAGCAAAGAAGCCTTGAGCATGAGTAGCAACACACAAGCAATAACGCCCATTGCTCCTACACGGCTATCCTTCATAATCTCCAGCATCCGCTCACGGGATCGGTAGCTGAACAAGGCATCAGCCGCATCCATCCACCCGTCCAAATGCAATCCGCCCGTCAACCAAACCCAGACAACAAGCGTAAGAATCGCACACGGCAACGGCGGCAACACCATAGAAGTAAGCGCCGCAAAGCCCCAGACAATGATGCCAATAACCACTCCGACCAGCGGATAATAACTTGCACTGCGTTTAAGCAAATCCGGGGAAAAATCCAATTCCGCCTTCACCGGAAGACGCGTTAAAAATTGAAAAGCCGCAGCAACAGCCTGACGTTCGCGGCTCATAGCTTATATTCCAACTGTTTGAGTTCTACGGGAATGCCCGCCGTCACCAAAAATACTTCATCACAAAGACGGGCAATCCGCTGATTCATAACCCCACTCAAATCCCGATACAGCCGACCAAGTGGATATTCGGGCACAATACCGTCACCAACCTCGTTGGTCACGATGACGAGCTGCCCCGGATACTGCTCCACAGCTGCCGCCAGCTCATTAATGGCAGCTCTGGACGCAGCTTCGCCGTCCTCGCCTGCGG
>NZ_WUDQ01000204.1:0-5992 GCF_009827695.1 Paenibacillus sp. OT2-17
AAATGAAAAGTATCTGCATTTAGGCTGGGCTTCAGCACGTCTGGATGATGTCGCTAACTACATTCCGGCACGCCTGACAGCGGCAATGCTTGTGGTAGCGGCGTGGATGTACAAGCGAGATGCTGCAAGAAGCTGGCGCACAGTCAAGCGAGACGCTCGTCTGCACCCAAGCCCGAACAGTGGCTTCCCGGAATCGGCTGTTGCCGGTGCACTGGGGATTCGTCTTGGAGGCTATAATGTGTATCATGGCGTGCGCTCCTTTCGTGCATACATGGGCGATTGGATACGACCGCTAGAGTCGAAAGATATACGGCATACGATCCAGCTGATGTTCGCCGTGTCCAGTATGTTTGTAGGATTGTGTTTGTTAGGAGCCGCAGGTTGTTTTGCCTTGGGATGGGTGCGGTGAGGAGTGACACACTGAATAATGATCGAGCAGGAAGTGACATGATCTTGAAACAAGATATAGCAGCAAAAAGGACAGTAGAATACGCACAAAGTCCGAACTCACAGGAGGATAAGGTGCCGTATGATGCTAAAGAAGATCTGCATTGGGACATGGAACTCGTGTTAGTTCGTCACGGCACAACCTTATGGAACAAGGAACGTCGATATCTAGGACACTCCGACTTAGGTTTGCTACCGGGAGCAGAGCAGGAATTAAAGCCTTTGCAAGAAAAATTGCAAGGGCAGTCCTTTGCTCGAATCTATTGCAGCGATTTAATGCGATGTCGCCAGACCTTGCAGATCATTGTGCCGGAATCAGAATTGACGTCTGGAGGTTCCCTATCTACTATGTCTCCTATGATGGAACCACGTCTGCGAGAGCTTCATTTTGGTGAGTGGGATGGAAAAACGTATGACATGCTCAAGGATGTGTCGTTGTATCGCGCTTGGATTGATGAGCCGCAACGGATAACCCCTCCTGGAGGAGAGTCTTGGGCAGATTTAGTGAATCGTCTACGGAAATTTCTTGACTCTCTGTATGAATGGCGTGTTGCTATGGAAGTTCAACCCATGGATTTGACTGCTGCGCCACCCTCTGTTTTGGTCGTTACGCATGGTGGCGTAATTCGTCAGTTAGCTTGCATGCTGATACCGGGCCATGATTTTTGGAGTTTGAATCCGAAGCCGGGAGAAGCATTTAGGATTCAATTGAGGCTGGCAGGACGGCACAATTACATAGCAGAAATGCTTCCTCATTAGGTTAGACACCAGCGGATAAAGAGGCTGTTTGGGTTGTAAGCCGCCTCTTTTTAACCTATAATCATCAAGTAAAAGAACGGCTTGACTACCACTACATCAAATATCCAGCAGACGAGGTCGGCGCAGCGTGATGAAACTATGGTTTCCCTTGCCTGCGCTGTTAAAAGGGAAGTCGGTGTGAGTCCGGCGCGGTCCCGCCACTGTAAATGGAAACATGCCCGTTAGTCCTGCTTTATGTGCTACTAAGCATATGAAAGAATTTCAGGACATGCATTTTACCATAAGTCAGGATACCTGCCCGTCCGCCTGTCACCATAATCCTTCGAGGAAAGGATGACGTGTTCGCAGTGACTGTCCATGCGGAAAGAAGCTGCCGCCTGCGCACGATCTGCGCTAACGTGACCCCTGTGTCCTGATATGAGGATGCGGGGTTTTTTTGATAGGAAAAGAAGGCTGGATTTAGAAGATATCTGATGATGTTCAAGTAACGCTCTTAACGATTTTTTTATGAAGGGGTGCAAATCATGGCAGGAAAAAAAATAAAGGTTTGGACAACAGGTCTATTGGTTCTGATTTTGGCAGTTGTGCTGAGTGCATGTGGAGCTAATGGGAAAAATGCTGAAAATAAAGAGAACCAGACTTCTTCACAGCAGCCGGGACAGACCGTAACCGCACAAGAGCCTCCGGGCAAAACAGTTTACCCACTCACAGTTAAGGATGCAACAGGACAGGAATTTACATTCAAAAAAGCGCCGGATAAAATCGTTTCCGTCTCCCCGGCAGAAACCGAGGCGCTGTTCGCCATCGGGCTGGATAAGGAAATTGTCGGTGTCTCCGACTACTCTGATTACCCAGAAGCAGCTACGAAAAAGCCTAAAGTGGGCGGTATTATGAAACCGAACGAAGAGGCGATCATTGCTGCTAACCCGGAAGTCGTTTTTGCAGGGATATCACTTAGTGAACAGGCTACGACCAAGCTGCGCGATATGGGAATTATGATTTTTAAAACGGAACCGAAGACAGTTGAAGATGTCATGGCTAACATCGAATTGTATGGGAAAATCACCGATCATCAGAAAGAAGCGAGAGCGGTGACTGACAAGATGAGAGCAGATGTAGCTGAAGTGAAAGAAGGAATTAAAAATATCGGTAAAGGGCAGAAGCTGCGGGTATACGTCGAGTTTTCACCAGGCTGGACAGTTGGTAAAGGCGAGTTTATGGACGAGCTGATCACGTTAGCGGGCGGCGAAAATGTAGGTGCCACGCAGAAGGGGTGGTACCAAATTAGTGAGGAAAATATTATTGCTGCGAACCCTGACGTGATTTTGTACAGCAAAAGTGTCAAGGACGACAAAACTGGTCAAACGCTCGGCGAAATCATTAAAGCTCGCAGTGGATGGGATCAAATATCGGCTGTTCGCCACAACCGGGTATTTGCCGTGGATGATAATTTGATTAGTCGTCCGGGTCCACGCGTAACGGAAGGTCTCAAGGAAGTGGCCAAGGGCGTGTATCCTGAAATTTTCAAATGAACCGTAAACTGATCGGCTTTGGAGGAACAGGTCTTGTCCTGCTGTTACTGACGCTACTGCTCTGTCTTGGCATCGGCTCGGCCAAGCTTCCGGTCAGCCAGATCACGGGCATTCTGGTTAACCACCTTCCATGGTTAGGCGATACGTTTACACCGGATTGGAATACATCCTCAGAGCAAATTATTTTGAAGGTCAGATTGCCACGAGTGTTACTGGGAATGTTGGTAGGAGCAGCGCTGGCGCTGGCGGGAGCCGGATTTCAGGGTGTGCTGCGTAATCCTTTGGCTGATCCGTATACACTGGGGGTATCCTCGGGGGCTTCGGTAGGAGCGGCAGTACTGATTTATTGGGGCCTTCAATTTTCATTTGTTGGCATATGGACGCTGCCGCTAGTGGCATTTACGACCGGAATGCTGACGCTGTGGATGGTGCTGACGTTGGCACGGGAAGGTGGAAAAATTCCGACACAAAGTCTCATTTTGTCGGGTGTGGTGATGCAATCCTTTCTGGGGGCGGTTGTTTCCTTTCTGACAGCCATGTCGAAGGAGACGGTCAATGAAATATTGTACTGGACGATGGGAAGTCTTAGCCTGCGCGGTTGGTCATATACAGGAATCCTTTTACCTTATGTGGTCATAGGACTGGTATTTCTATGGAACCGGGCACGTGTGCTGAATATTTTGGCTTTGGGTGAACGTCAGGCGGCTCACATGGGAGTTCATGTAGATGCGACGAAGCTATCTGTTCTGATCATTTCCACGCTGCTGACAGCAGCCGCTGTCTCGGTATGTGGAGTGATTGGCTTTGTGGGGCTCGTTGTACCGCATATCATTCGTCTGTTGACAGGTCCTGATTACCGGATGATTGTTCCATTATCTGCGCTCGGTGGAGCTATTTTTATGGCTTGGGCAGATACGGCGGCTCGCACGTTGTTAGCCCCCACGGAAATTCCTCTGGGCGTGATGACGGCCTTTGTTGGGGCACCGTTCTTCGCATATCTCCTGTACCGGAACAAGAAGCTGCGCAGGGGGGAACTGCTGTGACAGAACAAAGTGAATCACAGAAGGTACGTGATCGGGCATTAGAGGTAGCGGGTCTGACACGTGCCTATGGAGAGTTCCATGCGTTAAAGAATATAAGCTGGAGCGTCGACGAAGGAACTTGGTGGGGGATTATTGGTCCGAACGGCAGTGGAAAATCCACCTTGCTGCATTTGCTTTCCGGTGTAGATCAGCCAACTTCGGGAAACGTGCATATCTATGGCAAAAAGGTCGGTAGCTACAGCAGAAAAGAGCTTTCCCGACTCATAGCCGTACTCCAACAGGAAGGGCTTCCTCCAGTGGGATACACCGTCAGGGAAGTCGTAGAAATGGGACGTTTTCCTCATCAGGACTGGCTAGGCAGGGAAAAGGGTGTTGATGTGGAGGCGATCACGGATCGCGTGCTAGAGCGATTGGGTCTTACCACGCTGGCGGACAGAGCATTGGACCGCTTGAGTGGGGGACAGCGACAGCGTGTAGCTTTGGCAAAAGTAATGGTGCAGGAGCCACGAATATTGCTGCTGGACGAGCCTACGACCTATCTGGACTTGCGCTATCAGCTTGAATTTATGGAACTGCTGGCAGATTGGCGCCAAGAAACGGGTGTGACGATCATTGCGGTCTTGCATGATCTTAACTTGACAGCCCAATTTTGCGAAGATTTGCTTGTACTCAAGGATGGAATGGTTGAAGGATTGGGAGCTTCATCGAAGTTATTAACCGAGGATCGGATTCGACGAGTATACGGTGTTGAGCCTGTGATGCTTCCGCATCCCGATAGCGGTGTGCCGCAGCTCTTGCTGCGCAGGAGTGCTTCGGATACAGCAGATTAAATAAACGATGAAACACACTTAAAAAGAGCAGGGAGTGGAAGGTATGAACAACAAGCTGCGTCAGCTGATCGATAGCATTGCCGAGCCGGATGGGGTGGCGGCCTCGGCAGCTTCAGCTCATTTGGACCAATTAACAAAGCCACCGGGAAGTCTTGGAAAGTTGGAAAGTGTGGCCATTCAGCTAGCAGGAATTACAGGAGTGGATAAGCCTGAATTTGATCGTAAAACGGTTATGGTCATGGCTGCGGATCACGGGGTGTGTGAAGAGGGAGTCAGTGCCTTTCCGGCTGAGGTTACACAGCAAATGCTGTATAACATGCTGTCAGGTGGCGCGGCAATTAATGTGCTGGCACGCCATGCGGGCGCAGATGTCAAGGTGGTAGATGTTGGCGTGAATGCGGATGTCGCTCACGTGAATCTGGTGGACCGTAAGGTACGCATGGGTACTTCGAATATAGCTAAAGGGCCAGCGATGCTGCGTACGGAAGCGGAACAGGCGGTTTTGGCCGGAGCTGAAGCCGTAGCAGAAGCGGTCAAAGGTGGCACACGGCTATTCGTTACCGGAGAGCTGGGCATCGGGAATACGACAGCCAGCGCTGCGGTCGTATGTGCTCTCACCGGACTGGAGCCGGAAGTTATCGTAGGCCGGGGGACGGGTGTAGATATGGCTGGGCTTACCCGTAAAATATCGGTTGTCTGCCGCGCATTGGACGTGAACCAGCCAGATGCAAATGATGCGTTCGACGTACTCACTAAGGTCGGCGGTCTGGAGATTGCCGCCTTGGCAGGAGTCATCCTCGGCGCAGCCGCACATCGCTGTCCAGTCGTGTTGGACGGCTTTATTTCAGGCGCAGCCGCCCTCGCAGCGCGTGCACTTGCGCCTGCAAGCGCTGCGTACATGCTTGCTTCGCATGCCTCGGACGAGCGCGGGCACGCGGCGGTGCTCCGCCAGCTCAAGCTGGAGCCCATGCTTCATTTGGACATGCGGCTCGGGGAGGGCACAGGCGGTGCGCTTAGCTTGCACCTGATTGATGCGGCGTGCCGCATTATGCGCGAAATGGCGACCTTTGCCGATGCAGGCGTATCGGACGGTCAGGGAGCCGCGCAGCGATGAAAGCGCTCGTGACTGGCGGGGCACGCAGCGGGAAAAGCGGCTTTGCCGAGCGATTATGCATGTCGCGCGCGCCTGGCGCCTGCTACATTGCAACGGCGCAAGCCTATGACATGGAGATGAAGGAGCGCATCGCCCTTCATCGGGTCCAGCGCGAGTCTGCCGGATACGACTGGCAGACGCTGGAGGAAGCGCAGGCGCTGCCGGAGCTGCTGCGACGGCTTGGCGGCGATCAAGCGTCGCAGCCATCACCCGCGCCTATGGTGCTAG
>NZ_WUDQ01000205.1:0-5991 GCF_009827695.1 Paenibacillus sp. OT2-17
AGCTAAAACAACAAAGTGTGAAGTCACCTATCATAGTAAATCAAATGGGCAAAAAACCTGTCATTGTGATCTTGATTGATTCATTAATGGATAAGCCTTTGCAAGATGCGATTCAAGAAGGCCGTGCACCCGCGATGCAATATCTCCTTCATCAAGGGCAATATTTCCCGCAAGTAGTGAGTTCATTTCCCACGATGTCTGTGACAATCGACAGTACATTATTAACGGGAACGTATGCCGACCAACATCATGTGCCCGGACTCGTTTGGTACAGCGACCAAAAGAAACGCATGATTCTCTACGGCAATGGTGCCAAAGAAGCCTTGAAGATAGACCAACTGCAAGTATTCTTAGACGCAATTTACCAATTAAACCAAGTTCATTTGAATAAAAAAACGAAAACCATACATGAGGAATTGGCTGACAAAGGAAAAGAATCCGCGTCCATCAATGCTATTGTCTTCAGAGGGAAAACGAAACATGCCTTAAAAGTGCCTGACTTCATAGCGAATAGCAGCAGGGTGCCAGAAAAAATGATAGTAACAGGGCCTAAATGGTTATCTTATGCAGCTTTGGCACAATTGAATCCGAAAAATAGCTGGAATACTCCTTTGTGGAAAAAATTTGGGATGAACGACGAATTTTCCGCAAAAGATACCGCTTTTCTAATAAGCCAGAAGAAACTTCCAGACGTAACCATCACATACTTTCCAGAGAATGATAATTTGGCGCATAGAAAGGGCCCGACTCAACTGGAGGGAATCGAAAAAGCGGATCAAGCACTGCAAACTGTGTTGAATGCATATGGTTCGTGGGAACAGGCTGTAAACAATGCGACATGGATTGTCATGGGTGACAGTGCGCAAAGCGCTATTTATAATGATCGACAGGTAGCAACGGTTGATTTAAAGTCGCTTTTGAATCATTACCGGATTGCAAAATTAAATCAACCAGTAAGAAACGATGACCAAATCGTGATTGCCGCTAATGAACGGATGGCCTATATCTATGCAATAAACGATAACGTAGAGCTATCCGATGTGGTGAAGTCTTTACAAAAGGAGAACAAGCTCGACATTATCGCTATGAAAGATGGTACAAACCATATTCATGTTACAAAGGGGAAAAATGGTGGCCTGTTTTCTTATCGTCCCGGTGGGAAATTGACCGATGAATATGGACAATCATGGACATTATCGGGTCAAACAAATCTAGTGGATATTACGATAAACAACAACCGGATCAAATATGGAAAATATCCAGACGTTTTGGCGAGGTTACACGGGGCAATGAATTCACATGAAGGAAGATATGTTGTCGTCACGGTCCAACCCGGATATGAACTCGTCGGTGAAAGTTCTCCCACCCACATCGGTGGAGGTGCTCATGGATCGCTGCACGAAAAGGATTCCCTTGTCCCATTAATTATTTCCGAAACGAATACACGCCCCAAAACACTGCGAATTGTGGATATAAAAGACTGGATTCTGCAATTGGTAAACGAATAAGTATTATTCGGTTCTTGATATTAAGATTGAACTCCATTAGCATATAAGCATGTAGTTATATAACCGGAAGGGGGTCACACTTTGGAGCAACTTGGTTATGTAGCCGATCATTTAAAGCTACTGGGAGATAAAAACCGCTTGGCCATGCTTTCCCTGCTAAGAGAAAGAGAATGGTGTGTTTGCGAATTTGTAGATATCTTTGATATGTCGCAGCCAGCAATTAGCCAACATTTGAGAAAATTAAAGTCGCAAGGGATTGTAAAAGAAGAACGACGAAGTCAGTGGGTATACTATTCCTTAAATGTAGACGATAAGCCGCATATTCAAGCTGTTCTTGAGAGTATGCCAGACTCTAAGCAGATTTTAAAAGGGCTGAATAAAGAGGAGCCGATCGCATCTTGTGGACCGGATTCCTCAGCTTGTTCATCCTAAAGGCTACTCCGTTTATATCCTTGGGGATAAACGGTGTTTTTAATATAAGTATATGTTTATAAGGTAATGTAATGGGGGTTTAAAACATTGATTTTGTTGGCATGCATTATATTTTTAGCCACTTTAGTGTTGGTGATCTGGCAGCCTAAAAATTTGTCCATCGGATGGTCTGCCTGCGGCGGTGCCATACTCGCCTTGCTGGTGGGTGTCGTCGATTTGCATGATGTTTGGGAAGTTACTCATATTGTCTGGAATGCGACACTGGCTTTTGTAGCCATTATTCTGATTTCGTTGGTGCTTGATAAAATAGGCTTCTTCGAATGGGCGGCGCTTCACATGGCACGAGCTGCGCAAGGAAGCGGAACCCGGATGTTTGTTTATGTGACCATTCTTGGCGCCGTTGTTGCTGCTTTTTTTGCGAATGACGGTGCCGCCTTAATACTGACACCGATTGTACTGGCGATGGTTCGGGCACTTAAATTGGATGAGAAAATGGTGTTTCCTTTTATCATAGCGAGCGGTTTTATTTCAGACACGACGTCGCTTCCGCTTGTGGTCAGCAACTTGGTTAATATTGTGTCAGCCGATTTCTTTGGGATCACCTTTATGGAATATGCGAGTCGCATGATTATACCTAATTTATTTTCTTTAGCAGCCAGTATAGGAGTACTGTATCTCTTTTTTCGTAAAAGGATTCCTAAAACGTTTGATGCGACACAATTAATCAGGCCTGCGGAAGCGATTAAAGATCCAAAGATGTTCCGTATGTCCTGGATCGTTCTCGCGGTTTTGTTCGTTGGCTACTTTGCATGCGAATTTTTTAATATTCCCGTTTCGGTGGTGGCCGGTATTATTGCTATCTTTTCCTTATTGATGGCGCGTAGAAGCCCTGCAGTGCCGATGAAAGAAATCATTAAGGGCGCTCCATGGGCTATCGTATTTTTCTCCATCGGAATGTATGTTGTGGTGTATGGTCTACGTAATGCCGGTTTGATGGATCTGCTGGCCCATGTGATTCAAGCGGTTGCCAATCAAGGTATGTTTGTGGCCACCATGGGCATGGGTTTTATTGCGGCGATTATCTCGTCGGTCATGAATAACATGCCTACAGTCATGATTAATGCGCTTGCTATAGATGCCACCCATACAACAGGTATGGTCAAAGAGGCACTGATTTATGCTAACGTCATTGGGTCGGATCTCGGGCCGAAGATAACCCCAATCGGTTCGTTAGCCACATTATTGTGGCTGCATGTGCTTCGTTCGAAAAACGTGAAAATTTCTTGGGGGACTTATTTTAAAACGGGTATCATCTTAACTATTCCTACACTTTTTATGACCCTACTGGGCTTATATCTGTGGTTAATCATTTCATAATTGAACATTGAAGGAGACGGTAATGATGGAAAAGAAGAAAATTTACTTTTTGTGCACTGGTAATTCTTGTCGCAGTCAAATGGCAGAAGGCTGGGCCAAAAAATACTTGGGAGACCGTTGGAATGTATACAGTGCGGGCATTGAAGCACACGGCCTTAACCCTAAAGCGGTGCAAGCGATGAATGAAATAGGGATCGATATCTCCGGTCAAACTTCAGATATTATAGATCCTGCTTTGCTGAACAGCGCGGATTTCGTTGTGACCTTGTGCGGAGATGCTGCTGATAAATGTCCTATCACACCTCCGCACGTTCGTCGTGAACATTGGGGGTTTGATGATCCGGCTAAAGCACAAGGAACAGAAGAAGAGAAATGGAGCGTATTCCAGCGTGTACGGGATGAAGTTGGGGCTCGTATTCGGAAATTTGCGGAGACTGGTGAATAAACAAGGTGCACAGCTATAGTATTTCAAACAAGCACGCCTCCTTAAAGAGGTGGTGCTTGTTTGGCGTTTTTTTCCTTCACAGAATACTCTTCCAGTACCTTTGTTTTATCTCCATAGATCCTATCCAAATGATCTTCTCCCCATAAGCAAAAACGATCAAGCAGATCTTTAAAATCCCATCCATATTCACTAAGCTCATATTCCACTTTGGGGGGAACTTGGTTATAAATGATGCGGTGGATGATTCCATCCTTTTCAAGCTCTCTAAGCTGTTGGGTGAGCACTTTTTGGGTGATTTTCGGAATGAGTTGACGAAGTTCGTATGTACGTTTTCTGCCGCTGGTTAAATGATGTAGGATAATGCCTTTCCACTTTCCACTGATGACCTCCAAAGTTGCATCGATCCCGAGCATATAGGTTTTGGCTTTGTCTTCCATAGACTTTCCCCCTCTCCGACCTGTAGTACAAAAGGCACTAAGGAACCTTAAAGTACCTACAGTACATTGAAGTGCGTACTTCACACTTTAATGTATAACATCCATAATAGCATCTGTAGACAGGGTTCAACAATTATGAGGAGAAAGAAGGTTACGGATACATGAAAGTTCTATTGGTCGTCACGCATCCTAGAGAAGATTCACTTACTCTTGCGGTCATGAATCGTTTTGTAGAGGGATTGAAAGAGAATAAGCACGAGGTAGATATTTTGGACTTGGATCGGGATGGATACAATCCGGTGTACAGCGCTGCAGATGAGCTGGATTGGAATACGCCCCATAAACAATATGCTCCTGAAACACGGAAAGAGATGGATAGAATAGTGGCTGCGGATGCTCTAGTCTTTGTGTTTCCATTATGGTGGTATAGTGTCCCGTCCATGCTAAAAGGATACCTGGATAAAGTGTGGAACATAGGTTTACTTCAGGAGTTCACGACAAAGCAGGTTCTGTGGATGTGCTTGGCGGGAGGGACGAAAGAACATCTGATCAAGTATGAATATCACGATTTGGTTACTAATTATTTGAATAAAGCCATTGCTGGTTACGCAAGAGTAAGAGAGTCCAAGGTGGAGTTCTTCTATGATACTTTGTCCGAATCGAAAGAATACATTGAAGGATTACTGGAGCACGCTTATCAATTAGGTCTGGCATATAAGTGAATTCTATTCTGATAACAATGAGAATTTAATATTATTGAGGATTTCGCAAAATCCTGATTATTGAAAAAGGGTTAAGGCTCGTTAGACGGCACTTAACCCTTTTTTATTTTATAGACGAGACTCTATCCTTTTATAGGCTCATGCATAGGTGCGGATGGTGCCCCTTGCATAGATAACCCGCCGCCAGTTGAGCTTGCTGGAACAACAGGATGTGGTGATCCCTTTTCAGAAGCATTGCCAGCAGTTTGCTTGCCCAGCTTTTGTTTTTCCCACAGTGCTCTGGCGATAACCAGCATGGAGAGTACACCCACATATAGTAACAGAGAACCGAGTTCGGGAAGCATCTCTTGCAAAGGTGCACCACGCAGACCCATGGTACGAAGGAATTTGTACATCCATACAAAGGGGAAGAAATCACCGATTTGAATCGCTAAAGGTGGAAACAGTGATCTGGAAAGAACAGCCCCTGATAAAACAAAAGCAGGCATGAGTATCATCACCATTCTGCCGATGGCTATTCCTGGATGTGCAGCGCCCCATGCAACCAGGACATTGATACAAACGGTACCGAATACATACAGGACAACCGGAATTATAAAGAGAATTGGATTGGCCTCGAAACGGCCTCCTCCAAACACTTTAAGCATCCCGAGAGAGAAGATTAAGCCAGCCGTCGAAAACAGCGTATAAGGAAGCATACGCAGTAGTATGTTGAACGGATTTTGCAGCTCAGCAGCCAGCCTTTTGGAAACCCGGAGTCTAGCGACCAGAGGTAAGCTATTTATATTGAGTATCATAAAAGAGAACATACAAGTGAATGCAAGTATCGTCGTATTCTGATAGTCATTCGTTGGATTAAACAGGGAACGCACTTCCAAGGCGATACCATTGAGGGCCCCTTGGGCCTGTTCTGCGTTCATCCCGGTTTTCAACATAGCTGGAACAGACAGTTCCATATTCTCGGAAACGCTAATTTCCTGCATAGCTGTACGAATCGAAGTAATAGATTGAACATTGGTATTATCGAGAATGAGACCCACGCGGCTGGAAAGGGAACGATTGTGATTATC
>NZ_WUDQ01000206.1:0-5983 GCF_009827695.1 Paenibacillus sp. OT2-17
CTCGTCTGGATCAGTGCTGTCGATACAGATAGGGAACGCATTCACTCCACCAAATTCTTTGAGCAACAAGGCCTTGCCCTCAATGACAGGCAGCCCTGCCTCAGGGCCAATATCCCCCAGACCCAGCACTGCTGTCCCATTCGTTAGAATCGCCACGGTGCTCCCTTTAATCGTGTATTCATAGGCTTTGCTCTTATCTTTGGCGATTTCCTTGCATGGCTCGGCAACGCCAGGTGTATAAGCTATCGCTAAATCCTGTTTGCTTACGACCGGTACTGTCCCTACAATCTCCAGCTTACCGTTTCTTACGCGGTGTGCCTGTAAGGCGGTTTCTTTTATACTCATAAGTTTGTTTGTACTGAGCAGCTGCTCAATACTTCCTCCTTTGGTTTATAATTTTAGCGCTCCTTGTTTCACTTGACGAATTACATCAATTACAGAACCATCACGATATTTGATAACCCCCACAATTTTATCTTCCCATTGAATCGACTCTGGTTTGCCGACAATCCGCGTAGCCTTCTCTTGCAACTCTTCGATCGTGAAGACAGGGAGCTTGGCGGCTTTGAAGCTAGCCAGGAGATCTGGACGGAGAGGGTTCACAGCGATGCCCTGATCGGTAACCAGTACGTCAACCGTATGGCCTGGTGTGATAATGGTATTTACACGATCAAGAATGGCAGGCATTCTTCCGCGAATCAGCGGAGCGACGATGATGGATACTGCAGCGCCTGCGGCAGTGTCGCAGTGTCCCCCGGAAGCTCCACGGATGACCCCATCGGACCCAGTAATTACGTTCACATTAAAATTCAGATCAATCTCCAGCGCACTTAGCACAACAACATCCAGTTGGTGAGCAGCACAGCCTATATTTTCAGGGCTTGCATAATATTCCGCACAAATTTGTTGATGGAATTTGTTCTTTGTCAACGATTCTACGGCACGCAGGTCGAAGCTCTGCACGTCCAAAAGCTTTTCAATCAATCCTTCTTCATGCAGGTCAACGATTTGTTGGGTAATACCACCCAGCGCAAAGCTTGCCTTGATATTGGCGGCAAGCATTTTTTCCCGCAGAAATCTGGTAGTTGCAAGCGCAGCACCCCCGGAGCCGGTTTGCAAAGAGAATCCATCCACGAAATATCCGGATGCTTCAATCACATCTGCAGCGTTTTTGGCAATTAACAGTTCCTTCGGATTCTTCGTGTAACGGGTAGCCCCTGAGATAATCCCCTTCTGATCACCGATACGATCCACGATGACCACATAATCCACCTGGGTTTCAGGAATGGCGAATGGAGTGTTCGGATAGGAGACCAAATTGTCAGTGATCATCACAACATTGCTCGCATACTGTGCATCTACCATGGCATAACCCAGGGAGCCGCATGCCGATGGAGCTTCGTTTACGCTGGAAGTTCCGTTTGCATTGCCGTATGCATCGCATGAAGGAGCGCCCAAAAAGGCTACGTCAATCGGGCATTCCCCTGATGCAATCGCTCTTGCGCGACCACCGTGAGAGTTAATCGTCACCGGAATATCAAACAATCCGTAGGAATATGCCTGAGCCAGCTCGCCTCTAAGGCCACTGGTCTCGATTCTGCGGATGACACCGTTTCGCACATGCCTTACCAACGGCGCATGAATATCCGTCAAGGAGCTGGCTGCCAGGACAAGATCACGAATACCCATTTTGGCGATTTTATCCATAACCATATTCACGATAAAGTCCCCGTTGCGGAAATGGTGGTGGAACGAGATCGTCATTCCATTACGCAAGCCCGTAGCTTCAATGGCTTTCTCCATCGAATCAACGATTTTGTTTTTGGCAGGATTTCGCTGGCGGTCTTTTAACCGCTCTATATTTTTAAATTGCCCGTAAGTCGATTTGCGATCAAAAGGAGTTATCGCATCAAATCCCTCAATAGCTAGAGGAATTTCTCTCCCAGCACCATTTAGCATAACATTCACCTTACTCTACGTTTATTTTTGCCGCTTCCGCCAGGTCAATTACTCTACGTGCACGTTCTACAATCGGACGGTCAATCATTTTACCGTCGAGACTGATCACACCTGAGCCTTTTGCCTCCGCTTCGAGACTGGCCTCAACGATTCGCTTTGATTTTTTGATCTCTGCTCCTGTTGGCGTATAAATGCGGTTTACAATCTCGATCTGACGTGGGTTAATAATGGATTTGCCATCAAAACCTAGCTGTTTGATCAGCTTCACCTCGCTCGCAAAGCCTTCCTCATTATTTACATCCGAGTAGACTGTATCGACAGCAGCAATGCCAGCAGCTCTTGCCGCAAATAATATAAGGCTTCGTGCTGTCAATAGCTCAATGCCTTCTGGCGAGCGCGTTGTCTTCAGGTCTGTAACAAAATCCTCCGCTCCAATGGCGATGCCGATAAGCCGCTTGCTGGCAACCGCAATTTGCCCCGCATTCAATGCGCCCTTGCCACTCTCAACCGCTGCAAAAAGCTTGATTGTCCCATGCTCCATGCCGATCTTTTGTTCAATTTCGGTAATCAATTCATCCGCCTCAATCACGTCATCGGCGGTCTCCGTTTTCGGCAATCGAATGGCAGTTGGCTTCGCTCGTACAATCGCTTCAAAATCTTCTCTGCCATACGGCGTATTGAGTGGGTTTACCCTGACCAGCACCTCGATGCCCCCGAAATCAAAAGTTTTCAAAGCCTGGTAAACCAGCAAACGTGCCGCATCTTTTTCGTATAGGGAAACGGAATCCTCAAGGTCGATCATAATCGAATCTGCCCCATAGATATGGGCGTCCCGGATCATCCCAGGGTTATTCCCTGGAACATACAACATGGTCCTTCTCAGTTTCTGCATCTATTCCGCCTCCCATGGTCGGCAGTCGCCCTCGACCACTCTGCTTACGGCTGTCATTACTCTAGCCTTAATGGCGCAATCCAGTGCGCCTTTATCATTCGCTCGAACATATGCATGTTCAATGCCCATTTCTTGTAATGTTTCAAGAATCACTTTGCGAATCTGGTTCCCAAACTGGTTCTCTACGGTACTTTTCAACTCGATTTCAATACCTTTCGTCCCATTCGGCTCGATGGAAATCGTAATATCGCTTGATTCCAGTGTGCCGGCCATGCCTACTTGCTGAATAATCAATGTCTACACCTCTTTTGCCAATTGGATGCTAGATACTCTCCATCTTCAGGATTGTAGAACCTTATAAATCATTTGTGCCATATCTGAACCTGCTACAGGCTTACACATGTATTCATCAATGATCAATCTCTCCTTGTATGCCACCACATGATCCTCGACATAACCGGTAATCAGGATGATCTTCATACTTGGGTTGATTACCTTGATACGTTCAGCCAATTCCGTACCCGTCAGATAAGGCATTGCCTGATCCGTAATGACCAGATCGTAATGGTTTGGAGACTTTTCAAACTGCTGCAATGCTTCCACACTGTCTGATTCTGTCTCAACGTGGAAACCATAAGATTCCAGTCCTCTTCTCATCGCTTTCAATACGCGCTGTTTATCATCAACCAAAAGAATGCGCTTTTGTTCAGTAAACACAGGGTTCTTATTTATCTCTGTCTCTTTTGCTACAAACTCCGTTCTCGGCAGATACACCGTAAACGTACTACCCTTGCCCAGTTCCGAATCCACGGTAATAAATCCTTGATGTTTTTCGAGAATGCTTTGGACAATATACAATCCAAGCCCCGTACCCTCTCCTGTCGGTTTGGTTGTGAAAAAAGGATCAAAGATTTTCTGCAAGGTGTCGTCACTCATCCCTCTCCCCGTATCCGAGACAGATAAAGTAACGTAATCACTGACTTCCAAGACGTTCTCGCGGATTTTTTTTACCTCTTGCAAGGGAATGGTATCCAATATGATTTTTAGTTCGCCACCGGTTGTTTTCATTGCTTGATAGGCATTGTTGCAAAGATTCATAATGACTTGATGAATCTGTACTTTATTTGCAAAAATAACGGCTGAATCTACCCGTTTTTTGAACACAGCATTCACTTTGGGCGAGAGGAAGGATTTTATGAGTCCCAGTGCCTCTTCGACCTGCTCTTCAACTTTGACCGGAGCGTTTTTCTTGACCTTTCCACTCTCCAGCCGGCTCAATAGCAGGATTTCCTCGATTATCAATCTTGCTTTCTCGGAAGCATCATAAATCTCACTGACGTAATCATAAATTTCTTCAGTAGGTTCTATCCTGCTAAGCATGATTTCTGCATAGCCTCTGATAGGAGTTAGCAAATTATTAAAATCATGGGCGATTTCCCCTGATATCGTGCCGATCAACTGTAGCTTCTGCGAGTGCTGCAATTGTAGATCCTTTTTTCGGAGCAGCTCGTTTTTGTTATTCAGTTCCCGCAAATACCTCGTCTCGTATTCCAGAGCCTCTTTATTTTTCTTCGTCCTCATGATGATATAAACGGCACAAGCCAACGTCAGGACGATCATTGAAAAAATCTCAATGGTTTTAATTCGATTTTGTGCAATCGGTTCTCTCACATCATCGTAGTTCATGGCGGCGGCAACCACCCAAAACGAGTCACCGAGATGAACACGGGAAAATGCCTCGATCTTTTTCGTCTTGGCATAGAATTTGTCACCCCACCAGTACGAATGGTAGAAAGCTGAGCCTTGTTCCTGGGTAAGCTGCATTTTGAACAGTTTCTCCAGGTCGTGGTAATCAAGCCCCGGGTATTTGGCCTTCATCGCTGATAGCGATAACCCGATATTTTCTTCGCTCGGGTGCATGAGATAGTAGCCTTGCTGATCCTTGACATGGATATAACCCTTGGTCCCCACGCGAATTGGCTTCAACAGCTTCTCATATACAGCGTTTAGATTTACCACACTGATGAGCGCACCTTGAAATTTCCCATCGAGATAAACAGGCTGAAACAGATGCACAATATAATTGCCTTGCTTCTCCAGCTTGGCACTTGCGATGAACGGTTTTTTTTCTCGCAGCACCCTTTGTATATCATCCTTGATTAATTCATAGGCTTTAATCGCATCCGCACGATTGCGCTTGGGAAAAGTGTGTACCACTCTCCCTTCCGGGTTCACCTGGCTAATCCGATAGATGCTATTTTTTTTGGCGGTATAATAAGCAGATAGGTTTTCGTCAATCATAGCTTCATTCTTATTTGCTATGGCGAGCGACATCTGCCGGTTGCCTGCCAATATTTGCATCGTGTGCATTTGTTCGTCGAAAAAAGATTCAATAGACGTGCTATTTAACTTGGCAATCGTTAGCAATTGCTGCTGCTGCTGTTCAATTACGGTACGTTCTCCGTCCATATACGAGCCGTAGGCCATCCACAGCAGAACTAGGAAAGAAATCGGAAGCGCTAGCATAGTGATGAATGAAAAATGGCTTCGATAATGAAACAGTATCTCTCGTTGAAATCTCATCCTGTTTTACCTTCTCCATCGAGCTAGTAGCCCATCAGTCCCTAGTGCTAGGGCTAGTTCGTTTCCGATTATATCAAGTATTCACGTTCGTCTACTAAATGGTGTCTCAAGACAACTTCATTGTAATGACAAGATCTTAAAGTATCCTGTCAAATTATTAATTTTTTTTAAGATTTCGCTTCCTTAGTGTGTAAGGTATCGCAGCAGGAAAATAGCAAGTGTTACCGTTGCTGCACCACCGAGACGTGTAGATACCTGAGCAAATGGCAAGAGGACCATTCTATCGGCTGCAGAAAGAATCGCAACATCCCCTGTTCCACCTTGGCTGCATCGAGTAGAAGTAATAATCGCAGCTTCAACCGGATACATTTTCATCCACTTACCAGCAAAATATCCACTCACAACCACGGTTAATACAGTTACAAAAATGGTGATGAAATAAGCAGGGCTAATTACAGAAATCAGGGCCTCCCATGGTGTTTTAGCAACACCTACCGCAAGCAGGAGCGGGTACGTTACGGCGATAACAAAGAAACGTTGCATCTGTTG
>NZ_WUDQ01000207.1:0-5959 GCF_009827695.1 Paenibacillus sp. OT2-17
GCGATATCGCACAGCTTAAAGTTTATGTCAATGGCATTCGTGTCGTTATTATAGAAGATAAAGCCAATTGGTCAGCAACGCTTCCAACTACTAAATACAAACAGGGTGGTTCCTCCCAAGCCGATACGCTGCATATTCTCGTGCTGGCCAAGGATATTTACGGAAATACCTCTGCTCAAGTCAAGTCTGTCACTTTACCCCAATAACGAAGGACATCATAGAACTCACTATAATTGTGGGTTCCATGACCGTAAGGTTCTCATTAGGAAAGCTCTCGCTGCAGCTGGCCTGAGCGACGGGATAGTTGAGCTTGGCGGGCTGGAGGTTGGGCAGATGAAGCTGCAACTTCCAGCTCTTTAAATTCTAATGCAACTTGGCATGCTATAGCCTTGCTGTCTTGTTCATCGAACTATCGTTTTTCGATAGCTCAATCACTATTTGGATATTTGTTGAATAGAAACAATTGCTTAATCCTATCTAACCAAGGAAACGGATTAATTCATAGACTTTACTATCATCTAAAAGAAATAGAATTTAAGTTCAAGATCAAAAGTATTTAAATAATTTCGGTGTGTCTCCCTCTGCATCACGCATAGATTAAGATTAGATCATCATAAATAATCACACAGCAAGGCTGGATTAGATAATCCTACATATAGCGTTCGCGATTTGTATATTTGCATTTTGTGTAGTACTTGCTACAATCTATATTGATAATGAGAATCATTATTAACTAATTCGGAGGTCTGATTATGATCACCGAGCGCTTGTTGCCATGGAGAGACGTCGGTGTTGGATGTTAACTCGGTTGGCTTCGCCTACTTAAGCATGCACTGATCGGAATATTACCTAGGCGCAACATTATTTTTCTATAGAGAAAGGTTGATAGAGTTGACTACAAATAGACAATTATGCATTGGATTATCCTTATCTGCGACTTGGATGAAAGGAGACGGTTGGCGGCACCAGGACAGCGGTGTGGAAAAGATGGGGTCAATTGACTATTACATTGATTTGGCAAAAATGGCGGAGAAGGCAAAGCTCGATTTTGTTTTCAAGGCGGATTATCTTTATGTTAGTCCGCAGATGCTGGGCGATTCCGCTAACTTGGCAGTCCCGATCCTACAATGATTTTTGCGGCGATTGCTCGTGAAACTAAGCGGATTGGATTAGTGACAACGGTTTCCACCACTTTCAATCCACCGTATGTTGTCGCAAGGCAGCTTCAGTCGTTGCACTGGCTCAGTAACGGGCGCGCAGGCTGGAATATCGTAACTTCGATTGAAGGCGCAGAAAATTTCGGTGATTCGCCTATGCCTTCACCGCAAGAAAGATATGCGAAAGCAATGGAATTTACTGATGTCGTACGCAAACTATGGAAAAGTTTTCCTGATGAAGCGATTGTAATTGACCGCGAGTCAGGCATTTTTTCTGATAAGAATAAGGTTTCTTCAATTAATCATTCAGGCGATTTTTTCAGTGTCCAGGGACCGCTTACTTTACCTGCCCATACATCGGGATCTATTCCTTTATTTCAAGCAGGCGCGTCAGATACAGGACGAAATTTTGCCTCTTCAATAGCGGATGCTATTTTTGCGACCATGCCAGACCTTGAATCTGGAGTGGAATTGCGAAATGATCTGAGAAAAAGAGCCAAAGAACATGGACGACATCCGAACGCCATCAAAGTTTTGCCTGGATTATATTTTTTCTTGGCTGAAACTCACGAGGAAGCGCATGAATTACATAAGTCAGCACATGCGCATCTAAATATGGAGCGCAGACATGCACTGCTCAAGTCAGTGCTTGGCCTTGATTTAAGCAGCTTTGCTTTGGAACATCGCGTAACTGCCGATATGCTTCCCGATCCGAATCACCCAGTCCGTAGCCGGACACATGCTGAGCTTTTGCGCTGGTATATTATAAATCATCAGCCTACAGTGGAAGATGTGTTGGCAAGACCCGAGGTCGTCGGATCTGCTCATTGGGTTTCCGTTGGAACAGTTGAGGACGTATTGAACGATATTATTGAGCGGTTTGAGGCTGGGGCTATTGACGGATTTATAGCTCTTCCAGGCGGTTCAGAAGAATCTATGAAAATATTTTTTGAAAAACTAATGCCGCAGTTGGTTGAAAGAGGCTTGTTCAGAAGCGAATATGCAGGTTCGACTCTGAGGGCACATTTGGGTATTTAACACCCGATACTGTCGAGAACAAGACATTAAAAGCCGCTATTTTAGCGGATTTTTTGTTCTAACGGTACAAGTTCTTGTCTCAAGTCGAGGAAAAGTACTTGTACCTATTCCCGTAAAGGACAAGAGATTTAGATTATCGGGTCAGCTATGTATAAATCAGTTTGTGTCATGGATAAAAGGACGAACAGGATAAATGACCTTTTATCCATGACAGGTTGCATTTAATGCCGTCCATTATGACAGAGGCTATTACTTAGCGTATTCAGCCATTACAATATTTCGATATACCCTTCTGTTCCATGCACACGAATTCGTTGCCCATCTTTTATCAGCTTGGTAGCATTTTCCACTCCGACAATAGCGGGTAAGCCATATTCACGTGCGATAACGGCTCCATGAGTCATCAGTCCACCAACTTCGGTGACTAGGCCTTTTATGGATACAAACAATGGTGTCCAGCTGGGGTCAGTAAAGGCGGTGACTAATATATCTCCATCTTCCAGATCAGCATCTTCCATGTTTAAGATGACACGTGCTCGTCCCTCTATAACTCCGGTAGAAACAGGCAGCCCTACAATCGCTTCGGCTGGGAGATTTTCTCGTTTGTACACACCCGCAATGATTTCACCATCAGACGTGATTACACGCGGGGGAATTAGTTTTTCATATAATTTGTAATCGTCTTTTCGTTTACTGATGATCTGATAATCCAGTTTATTTGTGCGTACGACTTCGTGAAGTTCTTCAAAAGTGAGATCGTATATATCTTCTTTTTCGTGAATAATGCCAGCTTGTACGAGTTGTTCGGCTTCTTTTAGTAAAGCCTGCTTATAAACGAAGTAGCGATTAACCATGCCGTATTTGGGATATTCACGATAACCGATGAAATTCCTGATCAGATCGATCATCCGTTTTGTTTCTTTGGCTTTTTGTTCACCATCCGGTAATTGCTTCAATCGATCTAATAACTCTTGTTCTTTTTTCAAAGCCTCTTGTCGCCCCTGCTCAAATTTCCAATTGCCAGCATTAGGCTCAAAGTTTTTGATATTACTGAGAATCATGGGGACAAGTATAATTGGTTTTTCACTCCAACGAGTTCTCGAAATATCGATTTCACCGGCACATCGCATTCCGTATTTATTGAGATAAGCATAGATAGCGTCTTGAGTTTCCTGTCCACCATCCAACTTAACCATTTCATCCAAAAAATTATCATCTTTTACATGTTGTAAATAATCAATTACCTCCGGATAAGGACGAATCGCATCTGCGACATCCAATAGCGCCAGACCCATTTCCGAAGTAATGTTGTTTGGTACAGATTGAGAAAGCGTATCTGCTGCGTTTTTTTCACCTAACCACTCGTACATTTTCTCATTGATCCATGACGAAGCATTCATAGCAGTCATAAAAACCTTTGAACTTTGTGGGTCAAATAAGATCTTCTTTAATTCTTGGAGATCTTCCAGAATAAAATCAAATAAATCTGCTCCTGATTTCGTTTGGATGTTTTGTTTTAATTCTTCTATCGATGTTTGACTGTTCTTAATCAAATCAGAAACGATTGCCGGATCGTTTTCGATTTGTGCTTGAAAACCTGCAGACGACCTACCTTTACTGATATTACCGGGACTCCGTTCTGTTCTATCATCTGGTAACGATTTTATAAAATCTCGCTCTATTAGGGTCATAAATGCGTCTTTTATGAGCGGATCAGATTGTCCCAGGGTATTTAAGAAAGTTTCTCTACTGACAGGTGAAGCCAGCATATGTGTAACATCAACAAACAACCTTCCACCGGCTATACGCATGGGTGCAGGAGTTATTAACAGGTAAAAAGACAATCCCAATGGTTTTATCGGGTCAGTCATCATTTGTTGATGACCGACAGATACGTAAACGTGATTTTCTTGATCGTTCGCTTCAGGGATCGGGTATAAAGTCGTGATTGGACGACTCTGGACAATATAAAAAGTATCATTGGCCAAACACCATTCGATATCTTGCGGGTAACCAAAATAAGCTTCGATCTGTCTTCCGATGCGTGCCAGTTGCAAAATTTGTTGTTCAGTAAGGGTTTGAGTCTTTTGCTGATCGGGATCGATCTGCCGGGTCTCTGTTCCGCCTTCTCTTCGTCCATAGATAGCCAATTTTTTGGTTGCTATCCTCTTATCGACGATCTCCCCTTCCTGTACTTTATAACAATCGGCAGAGACCAAGCCAGAGACCAGTGCTTCTCCAAGTCCAAAACTGGCATCGATGGATAGCAGTTTCCGGTTGGATGTAATCGGGTCAGCGGTAAATAAAATTCCTGAAGCCTGAGGGAAAACCATCCTTTGAACGATAACGGATAAATAAACTTGACTGTGGTCAAATCCATTTTGCATACGGTAGATAACCGCGCGATCCGTAAATAGAGAAGCCCAACATTTGCTGATATGCTGCAAGATTGCTTCTTTGCCAATGATATTTAAATAGGTGTCTTGTTGACCAGCAAAAGAGGCATGTGGTAAATCTTCAGCAGTCGCACTAGAACGCACTGCGTAAGCATGTTCCACTCCAAACCGGGAGAGATAGTGAGTAACTGCTTCCACAACATCGGAAGGAACTTCTACTTCCATAATCATTTGTCGAATCTGCCTGCTGATTTCACCAATTTGAGCTCGTTCTTCTGCTTTTAGCCTTGTTAGTCGGTCCAACAATGCATAATACGTTTCTTTTTGTTCGATGGCTTTTTGATACCCCACTGTTGTAACACAAAAACCTTCTGGTACAGGTATTCCTTCAATTTTTGATAATTCCCCTAAATTTAACCCTTTTCCGCCAACCAGCAAAAACTGCGTTTTTTCCATTTCCTGAAAACCGAGAACCAAAGAACTCATTCAATATCTCTCCTAACTATAAAATTGAGAAAAAAACATTTGACAAGAGTTTAGCGGCATGGTAAAGTTAAATTGTAAGATTTAATAATTGTGTCCCTAAAAATTTACGAAGTCGTAATCTGATTATATCATCGTGTCTGTTTTATATGCAATATAAAAGAACCTGATAAAACTATCCAGGTTCTTTTTTGATTTTCCGCTATCATTAGTCACATCAAAAACCATGGCTCGAGCCGAACTCAGTTACTGCATAGTTCCCTATCGCTCCTATGTAGCCTAAGGAAACCCTGAAGTTGCGTCGGGTTCTTATTGAGCTAACCTGCCCGTTAGTTCAGCGAACGAAGCGCGTATAGTGAACCTCTTATATTTTTTTTCGGGCATGTTCATCTTTGCACTTGGGAAAATGGGAAAGCATGAAAGTTTCTATAATTCACTTCATCTCAAATGTGATTCTATAGGCTCTTCTTTATGATAACTAAAAAGAAGATAATTTATTTCATTCTCTATTCCTGGCTTACACTTACTGTGAAACACTGTGATATGTATTAATATATCCAGGATATGTTTGTTCCAATTGCCAAATTTACTTTCACTTACGTTTGTTATAAGCCCGCGTCAACTAGCTCTGCAAAAGTCGGTACAGCAGCGCCTCTCTCTTATTCTCAAACGTTCGCTGTATCTCCAGAAATTCAGGTACCTCCGACAGCCGGGAGGGTCTGTACCCGGGGCCGCCGCAGCCGCAGGAGTGGTAAGCGTATCCTTGTTGATATAGTAGCTCCACCTTTTTCCACTGCTTAATATCCGTTTGCTTCGGGGCCTGAAACATGTATACAAGGCTGCAAACTCCTGTGAGGATTCCTCCAGTTTGACCACCGCCTGACG
>NZ_WUDQ01000208.1:0-5940 GCF_009827695.1 Paenibacillus sp. OT2-17
GGGTCAGTTGTGCGTAACGAACTACTGCATCCTGTACCGTACCAGGAATACCTAACTCCTTATTCATGGTCGTCTGATCCGTGCTGGTCAGCTGTGTGACTGCAATAATGAGCGGCATGGAAAGCGAACTGTCTGCGGAAATAGCTGCTTCTGCACCAGCTTTAGCGGCTGACATCATATTAACGCCTCCAGCAGCATGTACGTTGAACATATCCACACCTAGGCGGGTAATGCTCTCTGCCCCTCCCCGCACCGTGTTAGGGATATCATGCATTTTCAAATCCAGAAATACGGAGTATCCTCTGGACTTTAGCTGTTCTACAAAAGCTGGCCCTGCATTATAAAACAGTTGCATACCTACTTTTATATAACAGGGAATTCCCTCTAGCTGCCGAATTAACTGCTCAGCCTGTTGTGCATTGGGATAATCTAATGCAACCATCAGCCGTCCTGCCATCTGCTGAAATGCTCCATTCACCGTTCTACATCCCCTTTTCACGTCAATTCGGGTACATTTGCCCGTGATAAAGGACATCCGTCAGCCGAAGCTGATGAATGTCCTTCCCTGTGCTACTTATTTCCACACATCTATTCGTAACGCATTAGTTGCTTAGGACCGGCATGGATTCGGATGTGAAATTGATCGTTTCCAGCATTCTTAGCAAAGCGCGTACTGTATCCAGTGAGGTCATGCAGACGATGCCATTCTCAACCGCTTCACGGCGGATACGGAATCCATCACGCTCTGGCGTTTTGCCTTTGGTCAGCGTATTGAAGACAAAGTTGGCTTCACCCGTACGGATCATATCCAGGATGTTCGGGTTACCTTCGCTCAGCTTGTTGATCGTGTTCACCGGAATATTGGCCTGCTTCATAGCAGCCGCCGTTCCACCTGTTGCAATAATTTTATAGCCCAGTCTGTAAAAGCCCTGCATCAACTCGACAGCTTCTTCTTTGTCCTTATCTGCCACTGTAATGATGATTGCTCCAGTAGATGGAATTTTCATGCCAGCTCCCACAAGTCCTTTGTACAGTGCTTTGGCATACTGAATATCGCGTCCCATGACTTCACCTGTCGATTTCATTTCTGGGCCCAGCGTCGGCTCTACACGGCGCAGTTTGGCAAAGGAGAATACCGGAACCTTAACCGAGACATAATTACTTTCAGGCCAAAGGCCTTCTGAATAACCTGCATCTTTAAGCTTACCGCCCAAAATAGCCTGTGTAGCCAGATTCGCCATCGGGATATTCGTTACTTTACTCAAGAAAGGAACCGTCCGCGAGGAGCGAGGATTAACCTCGATCACGTACACCTGGTCTTGATGAATGACAAACTGGATATTTACCAGACCGATCGTTTTTAATTCTTTGGCGATACTGATTGTAATTTCCACAATTTTTTGTTTCAGCTCGGCAGACAAGTGCTGTGGTGGATACACCGCGATCGAGTCACCTGAGTGAACCCCGGCCCGTTCTACATGCTCCATAATGCCTGGTACCAATACTGTCTCGCCGTCGCAGATGGCGTCGACCTCAACTTCTTTACCCAGCATATAACGGTCGATGAGCACCGGATGCTCTGGATTGATTTTAACCGCTTCTTCCATGTACCGCAGCAATTCCGTATCTGAGTACACGATTTCCATAGCGCGCCCGCCCAGAACGTAGGATGGACGTACCAGGACCGGATAGCCTAGCGCCTGTGCGGTTCCTACTGCTTCATCTACCGATGTGACCGTGTTGCCTTTAGGCTGTGCGATAGCCAGACGAGACAAAAGTTGCTCGAACTTTTTCCGGTCTTCCGCTTCATCGATACTTTCCAGACTCGTACCCAAAATATTCACGCCTGCCGCACTCAGCGGAGCTGCGAGATTAATGGCCGTTTGACCACCGAACTGGACGATAACCCCAATCGGTTTTTCCTGCTCGATGACATTCATTACATCTTCGAAGAAGAGCGGTTCAAAGTAGAGGCGATCGGATGTGTTAAAGTCCGTAGATACCGTCTCCGGGTTGTTATTGATAATCACTGCTTCGTAGCCTGCTTTTTGAATAGCCCATACCGCATGTACGGTGGAGTAATCAAATTCAATCCCTTGCCCGATCCGAATCGGTCCGGAGCCGAGTACGATAACTTTCTCTTTGTTAGATGGAATAACTTCATTTTCCACCTCGTAAGAGGAGTAGTAGTACGGAGTTGTGGCTTCAAACTCGGCTGCGCACGTATCTACCATTTTGTAGACCGGACGCAGGTTTTGAGCTAGACGGAATTCACGTACCTCACGCTCGGTTGTCATACTGTCGTTTTGGCCCATACTGCGAATCTCGGCGATAGAGCGGTCGGTAAAACCTTTACGTTTGGCCTGATAGAGTGTTTCGTAGGTCAGCTCAGACTCTCCAGCGATGATGGCTTCGAACTTGACGATTCCCTCTACCTTATCGAGGAACCACCAGTCAATTTTCGTCAAATCTTGAATCTCCTGCTGCTGCCAGCCGCGACGGAACGCCTCGGCTACCAAGAACAAACGCTCATCATCTGCTTTAATCAGGCGATCCTTGAGCACGTCATCAGACAGCTGTTCGGCTCCCTTAAGATGCAGACGGTTTACACCGATTTCCAACGACCGTACCGCTTTATGGATGGACTCTTCGAATGTGCGTCCGATGGCCATGACTTCACCCGTTGCTTTCATTTGCGTGCCCAGCTTGCGGTTGGCAGAAATGAATTTGTCAAATGGCCAGCGTGGTATTTTGCTCACGATGTAATCCAGTGTTGGCTCAAAGCAAGCATACGTTTGTCCCGTTACCGGATTCACAATTTCATCCAACGTGTAGCCCAGTGCAATTTTGGCAGCCATTTTAGCAATCGGATATCCAGTTGCCTTGGAAGCCAGTGCCGAGGAGCGGCTTACGCGCGGATTTACTTCAATTACATAGTATTGATAGCTGTGCGGATCAAGCGCAAACTGTACATTACAGCCGCCTTCGATATTGAGGGCGCGGATAATTTTCAGAGAAGCGGAGCGCAGCATCTGGTATTCGCGATCTGACAGCGTCTGACTCGGAGCTACGACGATACTGTCACCAGTATGCACGCCGACTGGATCAAAGTTCTCCATATTACAAACAACGATGCAGTTATCATTGCCGTCACGCATGACCTCATACTCGACTTCCTTCATACCTGCGATACTTTTTTCCACCAAACATTGTCCGATTGGACTGTATCTCAAGCCAGAGCTGACGGTTTCACGCAGTTCTTCTTCTGTAGAGCAGATACCACCGCCTGTTCCCCCTAGCGTATAAGCAGGGCGAACGATAATTGGATAACCGATTTCGTTAGCAAATTCTAACGATTCCTCTAAGGTTGTTACAATTACACTCTCTGGTACAGGCTGTTCCAACTCGCGCATCAAATCACGGAACAGATCACGATCTTCGGCTTGTTCTATCGAATTCAGTTGAGTTCCCAGCAGCTTGACGTTTTCACGCTCCAGCACTCCGGCGCGAGCCAGTTCCACTGCCATATTCAGACCTGTCTGTCCTCCCAGCGTAGGAAGCAGACCATCTGGACGCTCTTGACGGATAATCTGTGTTACAAAATCAAGTGTGATCGGCTCGATGTATACTTTGTCTGCCATGTTGGTGTCTGTCATGATGGTTGCCGGATTACTGTTGATCAGTACTACCTCGACGCCTTCTTCTTTGAGCGCTTGACAAGCTTGTGTACCAGCGTAATCAAATTCTGCTGCCTGACCAATGACGATCGGACCGGAACCGATCACAAGTATTTTTTTAAGTTCTGTATTTTTCGGCATATTAGCGCTCTCCTCTCACTGCGGCGGCGATAGCAGCCTGACGCGGTTGCTTTGGATGATTTCTTTTGTGCTCACGGATCATGTCCAGAAAACGGTCAAACAGGTAGCCATTATCGTAAGGTCCTGGTGCAGCCTCTGGATGATATTGAACCGAAAACGCGGGATACTTGGTATGTTTAAGACCTTCAATCGTTTTATCGTTGTTATTAATATGCGTCACTTCAAGCTCAGTTCCTTGGATCGAATTCTCATTCACCGTGTAGCCGTGATTTTGTGATGTGATAAAGCAACGTCCGCTCTCCAGTTCTTTCACCGGGTGGTTACCACCGCGATGTCCGAATTTCAGCTTCTCCGTATCCGCTCCCGAAGCTAAAGCGAACAACTGGTGTCCCAAGCAAATTCCGAAAATCGGGTATTCCCCTAACAGTTCAGCTACCGTACGAACGGCATGGGGTACGTCTTTTGGATCTCCAGGGCCGTTAGACAGCTGGATACCGTCCGGGTCCAAACGGCGAATTTCCTCAGCCGTCGTATCATGTGGAACGACAACCACATCGCAGTCCCGTTTATTCAGTTCGCGCAAAATGCCGCTTTTTGCACCGTAGTCAATCAGTACGATCCGCTCTCCGTTGCCAGGACTGCTGTACGGATGAGGTGTGGAAGTCATAGGAACCTGATTACGCAATTCTTCAATGGTGAGGTCAGACATCATTTCTTTCAGTTCTTCCAGCGGCTGGGAACCAGTCGTCAAAATGCCCTTCATCGTGCCGTGATGGCGAATAATCCGGGTAAGCATGCGGGTGTCGATGTCGCTAATGCCAATGATGCCATATTCCTTCAGCAAATCGCCCACGCTGTATTGAGCACGCCAGTTACTTGGCGCCGGCTCGTAATGTCGAACAGCAAAGCCATGGACATAAGGCCGTACCGATTCAAAGTCATCCCGAGTAATTCCGTAATTGCCAATCAGCGGGTAAGTCATCGTTACGATTTGTCCGCAATAAGAGGGATCAGTCAGCACCTCTTGATAGCCTGTAATCCCTGTGTTGAAAACGACCTCGCCTGTTTTTTCACCTTCCGCACCAAATGATGTGCCTGTAAACAGCGTGCCGTCCTGAAGTAACAATCTTGCCTGCATCCCGTCTCACTCCTCTATATTGTTTCCTGCTATTAGGTTCTATTTATTTAGTGGTTTCTATTTATTTTGCTTCGTCAGCAGACCATACCAGTTTGCCGTCTACCCAAGTTTTCACGGGCCAGCCTTTGAGCTTCCAGCCTGTAAAAGGAGTGTTGCGTCCTTTGCTGGCAAACGTTTGCGGATCAACTGACTGCTCCTGCTCCAGATCAATCATGGTCAGGTCAGCTGGAGCCCCTTCTTTCAGGCGTCCCGTATCAAGGCGGAAGACACGCGCTGGATCAGCAGTCATACGACGCACTAGAAAGTCCAGCGTCCACTGTCCGGTAGCTACGAATTTTGTGTACAACAGCGGAAAGGCCGTCTCAAAACCAACGATTCCGAATGGCGCCAGCTCCATACCTCTTGCCTTCTCTTCCTCACTGTGCGCTGCATGGTCGGTTACGACGATGTCAATCGTACCGTCTTCCAGTCCCTCTATGCATGCCTGCACATCACGTGGGGAGCGGAGCGGAGGATTCATTTTCCAGTTCGCATCCAGCCCAGGGATGTCCTCATCTGACAATACCAAGTGGTGTGGGCATACCTCAGCCGTTACCTTGATGCCAAAAGATTTCGCGTGGCGGATTAACCGCACTGACTGCTCCGTGCTGACATGGCACACATGATAGTGTGCCCCGGTTGCCTCGGATAGTAAAATGTCTCGTCCGACGTGAATGGCTTCGGATTCGTTCGGAATGCCTTTAAGTCCGTGGCGCTTAGCAAATTCGCCGTCCGTCACCGCCGCTCCTTCAACAAGCGTGTTATCCTCACAGTGTGCAATAACCGGCATATCCAGTGCTTTGGCCCGCGCCATGGCATCCTTCATCATTTGCGCGCTTTGCACCCCGACACCATCGTCAGTAAAGCCGATTGCACCCGCTGCTTTGAGCGCTTCAAAATCTGTCAGCTCACGCCCCAGTTCGTTTTTCGTAATGGCTGCGTAAG
>NZ_WUDQ01000209.1:0-5899 GCF_009827695.1 Paenibacillus sp. OT2-17
CGATATATAAGCGATCCAGCTCTTCCTCGCCGTATTCTCGCAGATCAACAACGTAAATATCATGACGATCGTCCATATGCTGAAGTGCGCTGGAGACAGCCAGGGTCACTCCTGTATGCCGTGCAGCATGATACTGATGAAGGAGACGCATACCTTTTTCCCAGAGGGCATGTTCAGCCGAATCAAATCGTTCACAAAAAAGACGCAACGCCCGTTCTGTATTGACATCTTTCAAAAATGCCAAAACGCTGATATTATACATGTAGTTCCTCATTTCTTACTTCCTGATTGGAGTTGCGCAGTTCTTATGACACCCCAAAACATTCTATTTGTTGACGACAGCCCTATGGTTCTGTCCCTGCTTGAACGGACCTTGACGCAAGAAGCATTCACCTTACATACCGCTCACACGCCCAAAGAAGCCTTACAAGTGCTGGAACAGCACCCGATTGATGTGGTAGTTTCCGATCTGCTCATGCCTGGTCTGGATGGGATTACCTTCCTTCGCATGATTAAGAAGGATTATCCACATATCGTACGAATTATTTTGTCTGGTCACCTGCATACGCAGTCCATTTTATCGGCGATTAACCAAGTCGGTGTGTTCCGTTTTTTGACGAAACCGCTGGAGCTGGATGATGATACGCTAAAAAAAATACTGTATGAGGCGCTTGATCAGGCCAAACTCAACCGAAACAGCCTACATGCAGACCAGAACGTAGCTTCCAACCTGTCAGTTTTTATAGACAGCATTTTGAATGCACCGTACCGACCCTATGTGCTGCTGAATGAACAAGATATCGTAACCGCTGTACACATTGCACTCGCTGAGCTGTATCCTGTCGGCTGCTCACTACGTCATCCTGACGGGGAAGGTATTCAGTTAACCACGCATTCATTATATATACCGTATGAGGAGTCGGAATCTTCCGATCCCGACTTATACACGCTGGATACACTGACCCTCGGCCATTCATCGTTACGCCTTATCCGCCTTAGCGAGATCGCCTGAGTGACGGGTGCCGCCCTTTAACACGGCGGCTACCCCAATCACAGTCAGGCATACATACATCCACAACATCCCCATCGTCAGCAAGGGGTGACGGATATAGTTTTTCAAATTCCCCCATGTATACAGCACCGGACGGAAGAAGTACCAACGTTCCAGCGCTTTTCGCAATCCGCCCTCTTCAGATGACATCGTACGATCCATCACCGAAAAGTAGTAGGCTTTTTTACGTAATACATCGTGCAGATACACCTGTTTTTCATCATGGTATACCCGTGTAAATACCGCCCGGCGAATGACTCCACCAGACTCTATATAACGCAAGGTTGGCTGTATTTCTTCAAAAGCAATCTGCTCCGCATTAAACCCACCCGTCGATTCGTAAGCGCTCATTCGCCAGAAACGTGCGGCTTCAATGGAGCGTTTTCCCAAGGTTTCACCCGCATTGTTAATCACATTTCGCTCAAAAACCTTTACTTTGGAAAAAAAATTGTTTGCTTCCGAATACGCCTCCTCCGGAACGACCAAGGCGCCAATATCCTGATGATCGTCAAAAAAGTCAATGCTCTGCTGAATCAGATGTTCGGCTAAAATCATATCGGAATCCAATACAAATATGTATTCGGCACCCAAGCGTTTCGCTTCCTCAACCGCCCTGACCCTAGCGACTCCCCGCTCCCCATGGGGAAGCTCCAATACCGTTACGGGTACTGAACTCCCTACCGACAGCATACGAATCGTCTCAACGGTCCGGTCATTGGAGCCATCATCAGCAATTACAATATGCAGATCCTTGTAATTTTGCCCCATACAGCTTCGCAAACAAGGCTCTATCGTCCGTTCATTGTTGTACGTGGAGAAGAGAATGACCACTTTGTCCACTCTGTTCCGCCTCCTCTACCCAATCTTCCATCAACTGCTCAAACGCAGCAGCCGTATGATCAAAATGGAATCTTAACGCATATTGATACGCCCGCTCACGGATGGCCATGTAATCTTCGCCGCCCTTTGCTGCTCTTTCCATTTGTTCAGATAATCCTCGGATGTCGCCGTGAAAGCATAGATACCCGCTCTTCCCAAAATCCGTTGCATCCACCAGACCCGGTGAATTGCTGACAATGCTAGGGGTTCCAACGGCTGCCGCTTCGGTAATCGTCAAACCCCAGCCTTCACGTAAGGAAGGAAATACGAGCGCGTGGGCACGACTCATCAGCTCCAGCTTATGCTCTGCTGAAACAAATCCGTAAAAGGTAATATCGGCTTGCGATTGCCCCTGTTCATCCGGTTCTCCGTATGTCAAACCATACTGTTTCATAATCGGCACTAATTGTTCTGCCACATAGGTTTTATCGGTTTTTCCGGCAATCCATAACATAGCCTGAGGGAACTTTTCCTTGAGCTGCCCAAAGGCCTCAACGACCAGATCAATACCTTTATATTTGACGAAGCGCCCAGCATACATAAAGGTCGGATTAGGCTCCTTCGTTAAAAATTGTTCGCGCGGCCAATGATCAAACTCAATGCCTTCCGGTAAAAGATGGACACGATTCGGGTGAAAGCCCAGCTTAAGTAGATCATATCGAGTAGACGGAGATACCGTAAGCGTCCGATCCTTACGAGCCAGCTTAAGCATCAAGGGCTCCATATGAAACCCAATAACATTTAGTGGGAATTTGGCGTTCTCAAACCATATTTCCCTTGTTAGCTGATGTATGAAAAAAATCCGTTTGGATGCCTCCACCCAAAATCGGGTAAAGAATTGATGCGTATTCGCCTGGTTAATCACATAGTCGATCTTCCCTCGATGACGACGGTAATAGCGCATCGCATAATAAATAACACTGTATATGTTCCCTTTTCGAATATACGTAATACCGTCAATAATTTCATGCTCAGGCATCCCCTCAAATTGGGGTGAAAAATGAATGAACTGGAAACGTCCTTGCTGTGAGCGTTTAAGCATTTCATGGGTAAAAATTTCTGCCCCCCCGCTTTTAGGTGAACGAATGTCACGCCAGGAAAGCAATAGAACTACGGTTTTACCGTCCTGTTCATGTATGGTATTCATGGGGTAAATCCCCCTTTATCTTTATTTTGAACAAATGCACATAGGCGTCTATCACAAAGTAGAGAGCCATAGCCCCGTAAACTATGAACTCAGATAGCAAAAAATCTACCGGATCTGTGTGGGCAATATGAAAGGCTACTAATAAAGCCGCGGCTCCTGCCATCAGACTGAACATAAATTTTCGTCTGCCCACCAATACGTGCACATGCACAAAAAACAGCACGATGGAAAATAGCCAGTACACCCATCCTCCCCATGGAATATAGGCCTCGGCCGATTGGTAAGAGGCTCCGAATAATATGGGAATAGAGGATGGGAACACAAAGGTCGTGCCCACATATACACAGATCGCAGCTATAGCCATTAAACCGGCATAGACGGCAATCAACTTGCCCAAAGCTTGGCGGTCATGCCCCTGCGCACCGATCTTTGGAATAAAAGCAGCAATTAGGCTATACGAAACGTAATAGACCAACTGGCTGTACTTCAGCGCAATGGCATAGCTGCTGGCCTGCTCAGGAAAGTAATGCTGTACATACAACATGTCGATGGAGATACAAAACAAAATGAATAAATTCGTCATAAGGCTATCGGTGAAATCCTGACCCAATGATTTCCATAGCCCAGAAGGGATATGTTCTCCACTGTATGTGAATAAGGACAAGCCACGAGCCGAAACGATCCAGCCGTGGAGCAGCGACAGCAACATTCCTCCACAGCTTGCTAACAGTAGGGCTTCCAGCTTTAACCCCAGTGCAGCCAGAACAAAAAACAGGCTCAGCTTCCCTAATACCTCAATGTAATAGTTCACATTGAGCGCCAACATGCGTTCCCTGCCCTGTAAATCTCCGCGGCACGAACTCACAAGAATATGCAGTCCAATCAAGCCATACAGCATGAACAGCGGACCGGATTCGACGCCTAATAGCGAACGCAGTAACGGATGAAAGATGAGTAAAATGATCATGGCAAGCACGGTTAGCACCAGAGGTGCTTTGAGTAATAAAGAACCGAGCGGTAAGCTTCGTAGCGCAAGCTTTTTGTCTCCCTTAGAGACCAGTTTGGCGGTTAATAGCTGGATGGATAAACCCAAAACGGATAAAAGTGCAAAAAGTGCCAGCAGCGCATTCGCCTGGCCATAAGCTTGTCCGGTAAGATACCAACTCGCTGCAATGTGGAAGAAAAAATTAAATCCGTTAAGCAGCACATTAAAGAGAGGGAACATCAACGATCGCAATCGGTTGTTCACGTTGTTATCTCACCCGCCGATCCAGTCGCCAAATATCAATGATGGAGCGTAAAAAACGAATAGAATCCTTCCAGACATGAATGTGCGATCCATCGCGGTCAATACATTTGACGGGTAATTGCAGCACACGAAGCTGGAGTCGCTTGGCAATAAACATCATTTCTAGATCCAGCGCCAGTCCGAGCTGTTCCTTTAAATGCGGAAACATCCGTTTCACTGCAACCGAACTCATCACTTTAAGCCCAGTCTGCGAATCTACCACACCTGTTGGTAAAAAAGGACGGGAAATGACCCGCTTACCAAAGCTGACAACAGATCGCAATAAAGATCGATTCTCGGCGGTCATATCCTTGGTTCCGATCACGACATCATAATAGCCCTGCTGAACAACATTAATCATTCTGGCAATATCCTCAATAAAAAAGGAGTCGTCCGCATCCACAAATACGTAGTAATCCGCACCTATGGTCCGCATCCCTTCCAGATACGTCCCTGCCTTACGTGTATTGCGTCCCAATTCCCTTGTTTGAAGCAACGGGCTAAGATTCTGATTAATCCTGTTTACGGACAAGTCCGTTGCTGCCTCCAGCGCTTTAATCAAGGCATTGGTACCATCGTGACTGCCATCATCAATGAGATAAATCGAACCTTCAATAATATGGCTGCGGATAAAGGCTTGCAGTCGTTCAGCAAAGGTTTTGACATGAACAAAACGTTGCTCTTCGTTATATACAGACAAGATAAATGCAATATGTTGGCTTTTGGTCGAATACTCGGGATAGAGCAAGCTTTGTATTTCCGAAAGCATTTCTTCGGTGTCATTGGCTTGCCAAAATAGCAGGCGCAAACGGCCTACTCCGGTGATTTGCACCATATGCTGATCACTGAACGGAATTGTTACATCCGTCACCAGTAACAATGGCATTTGCGGAAATTGGCTACGGATCTGATTGGCTTTCCGCACCGCCTGCCCCGGCTCCCTATAATCAATCAGGCAACAACATGCGTTCTCGTAGACTGAAGCTGCCTCCGTGTCCTCGCACTGTATATATTGGTAAAAACAAATCACATTGGGATAATCAATAGCCCTGTCGTTATCGCTAAAAATGGCTATAGGTCCCTGCACACAAACCTCTCCTTTTCCTCCGAATAGTTCTATTTTGTTGAAAAAGAATTAAGAATGTTTGCTTATAGGAGTTAAATTAATGTCCAAATACTTCATATTTCCTTAACAAAATAGCTGACACTCCATGATATATAAGGATATAAGAGAAGAAAAACTGATTTTCATATTTGATAAAAACAGAGTGTTTAGGCCTGATTCATTAGAACCAAAACCATCAGAATAAGTTAGCGCATCTATATCGAAAATTAGTTCTTTTAGATCAACAGAAGGAAAAATATATGGTTATTTTGTCATAGATAAATAGAAGAATAAAACAGATTCGCACGTCCATACTATGGACAACATGTCATCTTGAGGATTTTGCAAAAATCCAATAAGCGACTTTCAATGAACAATATATAGATCGAAATGGTTTAGTTCGTCTATATCTTGCACTTCGGAGCGACT
>NZ_WUDQ01000020.1:0-31417 GCF_009827695.1 Paenibacillus sp. OT2-17
TGCGTCCCGTATGACGAATATAGCGGTGTTTTTCGCAAATTAGTCATTTTTCCACTCCTATCCGGTGTGATCAGTTAAACAAAAAAGACAGGCCGAAAAAAACGTATAGACGGCAGTCTACACTCTTTTTTCAGCTCTGTCCTTGATACCAGAAAGTTACCCCGGTATGTACCGGGTTTCCCCTTGGGTGATCCGCTCCAATAGCGAATGCTCTCCAGAGATGCGTCCGGCAGAGGTCCTTTTGCCTGAGAGATTCACCTGCAATGCAGGTTTACTCCTTCGGCGCTACCTTCGGGATCAACGGTATATTACCTGGCTTTGCAGATAACAACTTGATCCGATTCGCGTGCACTTATGTCTCACAAGCGGCAACAGCTATGCGAATCTTTTTGGCAGTCTCTCCCTCCGCGTTCATCCGCGTTTGCAGTTGTCGGGGTGTTTCCCAAAGCATTTGCTATAACCCATTAATACGCAAATTCATTCAAAATGTCAATAAAAATGTCATCAAAAACAATAGAAAAAACATTTAATATATAAATAAGGATATGTAAGCGTTTGTTATAAGCTATCATATTTTTATATAGTACGCTATATGAGGTGATATGAAGTATTTTTGTTAGTATTATTGACATCAGTGTTCTTGTTGTCATAATCTTAACCTGTCTAGTACAGGTGAGCAAAAGCGATTTTATTCATATGGAAGTGAGGGGAACAGAATGAGTGAAGTAAAGCAGCAACTTTGGTATACAGACGAACATGAGTGGGTTCAGCGGACAGAGAATGGAACGGTACGAATTGGTATTACAGACTTTGCACAGCATCAACTGGGTGATATTGTTTTTGTAGAATTACCTGAGGCGGGAGCAACGATTGAGCAGGGAGCGGAGATCGGTACGATTGAATCGGTGAAGACAGTATCCGACCTTTTTGCTCCGGTGACGGGAACTATACTAAAAGTGAATGAAACGCTGGAAAGTACACCTGAGCTAGTGAATGAATCTCCCTATGAAAAAGGTTGGATGATCGAAGTAGAGATGGATAAAGATGTGGAGGAAGCCTTGGGCAAGCTACTGTCTGCGGATCAGTATGAGCAGTTGATTTCCGATGAGCAGTAATGGAGCATTGTAGTATGGAGTAAGAGGGTTATTTGTCTGCTCGATTTTTGTATAAAATAGTCGCTATGATTTGACGTAGCGGCTATTTTTTTGTCTTTTTGCAAACGTAATTACGTGTTTTATTCTGATTTAGAGGGTTGTCCCCATATAAGAATCATACATAATCCAGCACGGTTTTTCGACTAATTTCTATAGCTACAGGTCATATTAAGAAGAATTATGCAGGTATAATACCTTCCCGGATAATTTAAATTTAAATGTTGTCATCAACGTTCATGACGAAAGTACGTTTTCATTTCGTTGATGAAGATAGCGCTGTCATTTAGTATGAATTTTAAGAAAAGGTAGTGATGCTTACCTACAAGGAGGATTTGAATATGAGTACATTGGACGCAAAGCCAAGTTCAAAAGGAGGCACTCGTGTCGCCGTACAGCGTTTTGGCCGTTTTCTTAGCGGTATGGTTATGCCCAATATGGGAGCATTTATTGCGTGGGGGCTGATTACGGCACTCTTTATTCCGACCGGATGGTTCCCGAATGAAGGTTTTGCACAATTGGTTGACCCGATGAAAAATTATTTGTTGCCGTTACTGATCGGTTATACAGGGGGCACGATGATTCACGGACAGCGTGGAGGTGTGATTGGTGCCATTATGACGATGGGTGTCATAGTGGGAGCCGATAACCCGATGTTCCTGGGCGCGATGGTCGCTGGTCCGCTGGCTGCGTGGATATTGAAGAAGTTCGACAAGGCCATTGAAGGCAAAGTCAGATCAGGCTTTGAAATGCTGGTCAATAACTTTTCGGCCGGAATTATCGGTGCCATTCTAGCGCTGCTTGCCCATGTGGCGATTGGCCCGATTGTACAAATGATCAGTCAAGTGTTGTCGGCAGGGGTACAGTTCCTCGTGAACGCAGGGCTATTGCCGCTTGTCAACCTCATTATTGAGCCCGGAAAAGTATTATTTTTAAACAACGCGCTGAATCACGGAGTATTGAGTCCGATTGCGTTAGAGGAAGCTGCAAGAACAGGAAAATCCGTACTGTTTATGCTGGAATCCAACCCTGGGCCGGGGCTCGGTATTTTGCTAGCCTACTGCCTGTTCGGCAAAGGCTCTGCGAAGTCATCGGCTCCTGGAGCGGTCATCATTCATTTCTTCGGCGGGATTCATGAGATTTATTTCCCTTATATTTTAATGAAGCCGATTTTGATTCTTGCTGCTATAGCTGGGGGCGTTGTGGGAACCTTCTGTTTTATGTTGACAGGTGCCGGACTGGTTGCTGCTCCTTCACCGGGCAGCATCATCGCCTATTTTCTAATGACGCCAAAAGGCGGATATTTGCCAATGCTGAGCGGGGTGATCGCTGCTGCGGTCGTATCCTTTGCTGTTGCCGCAGTGTTACTCAAGACTAGTAAGCAAAAAGAAGAGGGGCTGGAGGAAGCTGCTTCCCGCCTGAAAGATATGAAAAATCAAAGCAAGAGTGCAAGTGCTAACGCCACTGTAATGGAAGATAACCACGAATCTGATCGTGCTGCTGAGATTGCCGCAGCTCGAACGCTCAAGGATAAATCCGAAGTGAACAAGATCGTCTTTTCCTGTGATGCAGGTATGGGTTCAAGCGCTATGGGCGCCTCGATTTTACGCAAAAAAATGAAGCAGGCGGGTGTAGGCGTAACAGTTACGAATACGGCAATCAGTGAAATTCCACAGGATGCGGATATTGTCATTACGCAAAAAACGTTGACAGACCGGGCTAAAACAGTAGCCCCGAATGCTGAGCACATTTCCATTGACAATTTTCTGAAGAGCCCTGAATACGAAGCGCTGGTTGAACGTCTGAAATCCGATTCTTAATCCCCGTCGTAGTCAGGCGGACTGTATGCAGTGTACGTCTCCTGCTGGAGGGATGAGCTTGGGAAGGAACGGTATGCGCTTATGAATATTACGAAACGACAACGTGACATCGTGGAATATCTTCTGGAGCAGTCCAAAGAGGTTACAGCCGGGGAAATTGCCACGAAGATCAATGTCAGCACAAGGACGGTTCATCGGGAACTGGGCGCAGTCGAGCATTGGCTGGCAGCTCATGAGGTGAAGCTGGAGAAAAAGTCAGGGATTGGTATCTGTATAGATGCTGACCCAGCTCAGCTTGTATGCCTGCGAAGGCAATTGCTGCATACAAAGTCAGACGAATATTCGGCTGAGGAGAGAAAGATCGTGGTTCTCTGCATGCTGCTGGATACACAGGAGCCGATCAAGCTGCTGGCGCTGGCTTCAGACTTGAAAGTCACGGTAACTACGGTCAGTCATGATCTGGACGAATTACAAGGCTGGATTGGGGAACGGGGGCTCGTGCTTGTCCGCAGACGGGGGTACGGCGTCGAGATTACAGGACGGGAGACAGACAAAAGACGGGCGATTTCCGAGCTGGCTCTCGAATATTTGGATGAATCCGATCTGTTTTCAGCCCGGGAAGAACTTCGTTCTGTGACCCGTGTCGCCGACAAGTTGCTGGAGATGATTGGCAGAGATAACCTGCTGATTGTGGAAAAGGCCCTCTGGCAGCCCCATGAAAAATGGTTGGAAAACATGGTGGAAAGCAAATACATGGAGCTGCTGATTCAAATTTGCGTTTCGCTGGTACGTCTGCGACTCGGGTATGTTATAGATCCTCTTCTCTCGTATTTAAAAACAGATTCAGATGAAAATATCATGCTTCGCACAGCTATGGTGGAACGCATATGCACGGAGTTGTCAGAGGCGCTGGATATTGAATTTCCAGAGCCGGAACGATCTTATCTCAGGCTGCTATTTCGTGATGCCGAGGATCACTCTACCCGACTACTGCCGTTGGATGATCTCGTACTGTTGGAGTCGGTTCATGAGTTGATTCGTCGTGTGGAGGAAGAGACAGGCACGCCATTGGAAGAGGACCGTGTTCTGCGTGAAGGACTGATTGCCCATATGGCCCCGGTGTTCAAACGTTTGAAGGAAGGCAGGTCGATTCGTAACCCCCTCCTTCAGCAAATCCGCAAGGATTACAGCAGCTTATTCGACTCAGTGAAAAAGGCTGCGGCGGACATGACAGAAATGAAAGTACCAGATGAAGAGATCGGATTTCTCGTCATGCATTTTGGCGCTTCGCTGGAGCGGCTACGACAATTGCGGCGGGAGGTGCGGGCCATCGTAGTCTGCACGAGCGGTATTGGATCATCCAGACTTTTGGCAACAAGGCTCGCCAAAGAGCTCCCACAGATCAAAATTGTGGATAGGGCTTCATGGTACGAGGCGGCGCGGATTCCCAAGGAGGATTATGATCTGATCATTTCGACAGTAGAGCTACCGCTTGAACCGGATCGGTATCTTAAGATCAGCCCGTTGCTGACGCAGGAGGAGAGTGATCGCCTGCGTCAATTCATCCAGCATATTACACTCAATCATCCCAATGACCATCAGCAGGAACAGGCTGTTCAGCCTGGTCAGGATATAGAGTGGCTTACCGGTCTGCGGAAAAGTCTTGAGGAAATTGTACACATTGTACAGCAATTTCAAGTGTATCCGCTGGAAAATCAGGGGATGGATATGGCGGCGACCGTAGAGGCTATATGCATGTTGGAGGCGGGGCGGGGGAATGTGACAGAGCCTTCTGCGGTTGCTGCACAGCTCATGGAAAGAGAGCGCCAAGGTAGTCAGGTGATCTCTGATACCTCCATTGCTTTAGTTCATACGCGCAGCCACTATATTCGCAAGCCTTCGCTTACCTTGTATAAGCTGGCAGAGCCGCTGTTGGCGGATACAGGCGAACAGGTAGAATGCGTGCTGCTCATGTTGGGACCTCGTGAGCTGCCGAGAGAAAGCTTGGAGGTATTGAGCGAGATTAGTGCATTACTCTTGCAGGAAGACATGGTTACGCTACTGGAACACGGTAGCAGGGATCATATTGTCAATTATATATCGAGTGAGCTAGCTGAATTTTTCCACAGTAAATTAGGGACAGGGAGGAACCTACCGTGAGTATTATGACGATAGACAAAGTAAAAATGAACGCAACCGCCAAAGACAAATATGAGGCGATTCGTATGGCTGGACAAATCCTGCTGGATGCAGGACATATTTCAAGTGAGTACATTGACAAGATGCTGGAACGCGAGGAGATCGTGTCCACCTATATCGGGAACGGGTTGGCTATTCCACATGGCACCAAGGAATCCAAGATGCTTATTCAATCCACAGGCATCTCCATCGTTCAGTTTCCACAAGGCATAGATTTTGGGGAAGAAAAAGCATACATGGTAATCGGCATTGCAGCACAAGGCGGCGATCATATGGAGATTTTGACGAGTATCGCTGTGGTGTGTGCGGAGGAAGAAAATATGGATAAACTTCGCAACGCGGTGACCCCACAGGAAATTATAGATCTGTTCGAAAGTGAGATGGAGCTATGAGAGCCGTCCACTTTGGAGCAGGAAATATTGGTCGCGGCTTTATCGGATTGATTCTGTCGCGTGCAGGCTATGAGGTTGTCTTTTCAGATGTCAACGACACCCTTGTATCCGAGTTACGTCGTCGTAAACAATACACCGTAGAGCTAGCCAATGATACAAAGGATACGGAGCTGGTCACGAATGTAACGGCGATTGACGGCAGAGATGCATCCGCTGTAGCGGATGCGGTAGACCATGCTGATCTGGTAACGACCGCGGTAGGGGTTAGCATCCTCAGGCATATTGCAGCAGGTATTGCCGAGGGAATAGCGCGGCGGGTGGAGCGAGGGGCAGGCCCGCTGCATGTGATTGCTTGCGAAAATGCAATCGGAGGCAGCGCCCAACTGAAAGAGCATGTTTTTGCGCTACTGGATGAGGCGACTCGTGCCAAGGCAGAGGCTTCGGTATATTTCCCCAATGCTGCTGTAGACCGGATCGTGCCGATCCAACACCACGAGGACCCGTTACATGTGCAGGTAGAGCCTTTTTACGAGTGGGTGGTGGATCGTTCACAAATGGCACCTGAGCATGAAGAAATCGAAGGCATCCTGTACGTGCAGGATCTAGAGCCTTACATTGAACGAAAGCTGTTCACGGTGAATACGGGGCATTGCGTGGCAGCCTATCTTGGTTATACCGCAGGTTATGCTACCATCCAGGAGGCCATGAAGGATAGCAAGGTGGTGGATTCGATACAAGGGTCACTGGAGGAGACAGGAGCAGTGCTTGTGAAGCGCTTCGGTTTGGATCAAGGGGAGCATAAGAAGTACATCTCTAAAATTTTGGATCGCTTCCGCAACCCTAATCTGACAGACGATGTTACTCGAGTCGGACGTTCACCGTTGCGTAAGCTGTCTCCCAATGACCGTCTTGTACGTCCCGCGCTGCAAGCGCAGGAGTATGGCATCCCGACGGATCATCTGGCGTTAGGAATGGCGGCTGCCTGTAAATTTGATATTACGGAGGACCCCGAGGCAGTCGAGCTTCAGCAGGTGATCCGCAGTGAAGGACTGGGTGTGGCGCTGACGCGTTATACTTCCATAACCGCAGATCACCCGTTACATCGGCAGATATTGGAGCAATATGATATTATAAATTCATAAAACAACGAATTATCAACATCTACTTTCGATAATCCTCTTGAAGATAAAGCATCCACATCAACACTAACGTGTTCTGTAGAGATGTGCTTCAAGAGGATTTTTATATGCGTGATTTACATCACATAACAACCTGCTTAAATTGTTTATATTGATAATGATTATCATTATCTATAAAATGAAATCATTACTATTATAAGTATTAGGGAGGATTATAGTGAAACCGATCTATATTACCTTAGGGTTTTTATTTTTGGCGCTTGGAGTTATTGGTGTAGTGCTACCGTTGCTACCGACTACACCGTTTCTGCTGCTAGCGACCTTTTTCTTTATGCGCGGGTCCGAAAGGATTCACCAGTGGTTTTCGAATACCGCTCTGTACCAAAAGCATCTAGAGAGTTTTGTTCAAACAAGGTCGTTGAAGCTGTCTACGAAAATCACCACATTGGGCTTAGCGTCAGCGATGCTGATTACAGGCTTTATTTTTACCCCTAATGTGTGGGGCAAAGCGCTCATCGTCTTGGTCATCCTTTTTAAATATTATTACTTTATATTCCGAATCGGAACAGTGAGAAACGCTGCAGCAGAAATAACGCCTTCATCTTCACTTGCCCCTACTCCGAAAAAAAGGTCTAAAATGGTCGACAGCCGTCTGCTCGGTCTAGTGGAACATTCTCGGAAATATATCGTATTGGGTGTGCTTGTGCAGTGGATCGGTCTTTTGGGGAGTATAGCCGCTGTGTTGTCTATGGCCTTTGTTATGCAGCAGGCATGGGAAGGACAAGTGACTCGCAAGCTGATTCTATCTATGACGGTCATTGTTATTACTGCTATTGCAGTTCGCTGTCTGAGCAATTATGCAGCCAGTATGTTATCCTATCGTGCTTCGGTAAATGCTAAAAAAACGCTGCGCTCGCAAATTTACGGCAAGTTGCTCAAAATGGGACCCGCATATACAGATCATACCTCCACCTCGGGGGTTATACAGGTTGCTGTAGAAGGGGTAGAGCAGCTTGAAACCTATTTCGGTAGATACATGCCTCAGCTATTTTACAGTCTGCTTGCCCCCGTAACGTTATTCATCACCCTCTCTTTTGTCAGCTTCAAAGCAGCCATTATACTATTGATCTGCGTTCCCTTAATTCCAGTGTCGATCATTGTCATTATGAGAATGGCTAAAAAGCTTTTTCGGAAATATTGGGGCAGTTACGTCAATCTGGGCCACAGCTTTTTGGAGAATGTACAAGGTCTGACTACGCTCAAAATGTACGGAACAGACCAGGATAAACATCAGGAAATGAACACAGCAGCGGAGGATTTTCGCAAAATGACGATGAAAGTGCTGACTATGCAGCTTAACTCCGTGGCCATTATGGATCTTATCGCATTTGGTGGTGCCGCTGCGGGTGTACTGGTCGCGGTAAGCGAATATTCTTCAGGCCATATTGGCTTGGCAGGAGCAATCATCATTGTTTTGCTGTCGGCAGAATTTTTCATTCCTCTGCGTCTGCTGGGTTCTTACTTTCATATCGCCATGAACGGAATGGCAGCAAGCGACAAAATATTTCAAATGTTGAGTACTGAGGATCTTATACAAGGACAAGAAAGCATAGAAAACACAGATATTCGACTGGAACAGGTGAGTTTCGCCTACGACGAAAGAGATACCTTACGAAATATATCCATGGATATTCCCCAGGGCAGCTTTGTTTCAATTGTTGGGGAATCAGGCTCTGGTAAAAGTACGGTAGCCGGATTGATCGTTGGGCATCACGAGGGGTATCGAGGAAGTCTGACGATTGGAGGAACCGAGCTTACCGATATTTCGGAAGAAAGCCGCATGCGTCACATGACCTGGATCGGATTTAATAGCTATATTTTTAAAGGCACAGTGGAAGCAAATTTAAAAATGGGCAATGAGCACGCGGATGAGCAACAAATGCTGGAAGCTTTGCGACAAGTGAAGCTGTATGATTTTATCCTTTCAGAAGGAGGACTGGAAGCAGAACTGGAGGAGCAAGGGGCAAATCTGTCAGGAGGACAGCGCCAACGGCTAGCACTAGCCAGAGCATTGCTGCATGATAGTCGTGTGTACATTTTTGACGAGGCCACCTCTAACATTGACAGTGAAAGTGAGGAAGGCATTATGGAGGTTATACATGCGCTGGCAGGTCAAAAAACAGTGATTCTTATCTCTCACAGACTGGAAAACGTAGTTCAATCCGACTGTATCTATGTGCTGCAAAACGGTTTGGTGGCAGAATCGGGAACGCATCATGAGCTGTTGAGCCAGCAGGGACATTATGCGGAGATGTATCTCAGTCAACACCGGGTAGAGCAGTTTGTAAAAGGAGGGGCTGTATATGCGTAGACACGGATTACGGATCATGGGCCAATTATTGGTATTGGCGGGGCCTCTTTTACCTGTGCTACTCATCACGATTGTTACAGGAGTGCTTGGTTTTGTTTGTGCTATTGGCATTATAGTGTTTGGAGCCCTAGCTCTGCTTACAGCAACGGGCATCACGACAGGCTACACCATGTCGTTTTTGCTGACGGCGATCGTGGTTTGTGCCGTACTACGCGGCGTATTCCGTTATGGCGAGCAAATGAGTGGTCATTATCTCGCTTTCAAGCTGCTGGCTGTACTGCGTGATAAGGTACTTCAAGCCCTGCGCAGACTCGCTCCAGCCAAATTGGAAGGCAAGGACAAGGGGAATCTGATTTCACTCATTACGAGTGATATTGAGCTACTGGAAGTATTTTATGCGCATACGATAGCGCCTGTTATGATCGGCATCATCACTTCACTACTCATGGTGTTTTTTATCGGTTCTTATGAGCCTCTATTAGGCTGGCTTGCTGCGCTTGCTTACCTAACTGTCGGTTTATTTATTCCTTTACTCACGTCACGTATGGGCAAACGTCAGGGGATGGAATACCGAAGTAGCTTTGGCAAGCTGAGCAGTTATTTTTTGGACAGCTTACGGGGTATGAAGGAAATTGTGCAATATGGGCAAGGAGAACAACGTTTGAATGAGATTAACCGTCGTACGGATCAATTGGATGCCAAGCAGAAGGACTTGAAGCATCATGAAGGTATCACAAGAGCCATCACAGATGCGGCTGTAGTTGGATTCTCATTCTTGATGCTGCTGGCTGGATTGTACGGTATGTCTAATGGTCACGTTGACTTTACAGGTATGCTAATTTCTGTCATTGCCCTGTTTAGTTCATTTGGTCCTGTCGTCGCACTGAGCAATTTGTCCAACAATTTGCTTCAAACGCTGGCGAGCGGGGAACGAGTGTTGAGTCTATTGGAGGAAACTCCGGAGGTAGAGGAAAATATCGAAGGGATGAGTGTTGCCTTTACTGGGGTACAAGTAGACAAGGTGACTTTTGCATACGATGGTCAAACGGTGCTGAATGATGTAAGTCTCACGATACCGCATAAGCGGATTCTAGGCATTCAGGGTAAAAGCGGCTCTGGTAAGTCTACGCTGCTGAAGTTGATGATGCGATTTAGGGACCCGCAGCAAGGTGGAATTTTGCTATCCGGACACGATTTGAAGGAAATTGGAACCCGACATTTGAGAGGGTTACAGAGCTATGTAGACCAGCATACGTTCCTGTTTGATGATTCAATTGCAGCTAATATCAAAATCGGAAAGCCTGATGCTACACATGAGCAGGTTGTGGAAGCAGCACGTAAGGCATCAGTGCACGATTTTATTATGACCTTGCCTCAAGGGTATGACAGCCGAGTTGGAGAATTAGGGGACAGGCTGTCCGGTGGAGAACGCCAACGCTTGGGGTTGGCGAGAGCCTTTGTCCATAATGCGCCTCTCTTACTGCTCGACGAGCCTACCAGCAATTTGGACAGCCTGAACGAGGCGATTATTTTAAAATCGTTAAAGGAACAGCAGCAAGATAAAACGGTTGTCCTTGTTTCGCACCGAAGTTCTACCATGCGGATTGCAGACGATATTTTTGAAATGGATAACCGTAGATTGTCCTGACTTTTCTAACGTGTTTTTTAACGTACTTATTTAGCGATAAGTGATGAAATCTAGGAAATTATTGTTATGCTTGAGGGCAAAAGCTGTAGCCTGTTCATGGTTTTGTCATAAAATGGAGTGTGCGTTGAAATGGAAGCGTCATCCTTATTTAAATCATCCAGCTTTTCAAGCTTGTCTTATTTTGATAGCCTATTAGGTGAAGATTTTACAAAATCCTGAGGTATATTGACAAGTCATAAACATCATAAATGATGGATGAACAGAGGCTGTAAGCCGATGTACAGAAATGGGTGGTGAACAGGAATGTCAGATTTCAATCAGCTCAAAGAGCTTGAGCACACAACATATCCCATATATGAAGGCTATGATTTGGGTCTTACTTATACGCCTGTGGGCAGCAAGTTCAAGGTATGGGCACCGACTGCGCAGCAGGTCCATATAGCGTTGTATAACGATGCGGGGGTGTACGATCAGGAGGGGAACGTTCAGGAGCACAGCGGTGGTCAGGAATTTCTCATGAGCCGTGATGATCAAGGTGTATGGTCTATAGAGCTGGAAGGGGACTGGAACAAATATTATTACATGTACAGGCTGGAGTGGGCGGACAACACCATTCATTATGCTGCCGATCCATATGCCACAGGGGTATCAGCCAACGGGCAGCGTACAGCGATCATTGATTTGGCTCAAACCAACCCGGACGGATGGGAATTGGATGCGGGGCCTCTACTTAAGCGGCCGACGGATGCCATTCTCTATGAGCTTCATGTACGTGATTTTTCGATGGATACCCATTTTAATACGGGGGAAAAAGACTTATCTGCTGCTCAGGGACGGTTTGAGGCCTTTACGTATACGGGATTGAAGGATACTGAGGGGAACAGCATCGGGCTGGATCATCTACTGGAGCTGGGCATTACACATGTTCATTTACTTCCAGTAGCTGATTTTCATACGGTAAATGACTTTGCGGAATTAGATACTGAATATAACTGGGGTTATGATCCGCAGCATTATAATGTGCCGGAGGGGTCTTATTCTTCCAATCCGGCTGATCCGGAGACACGCATACGAGAGCTGAAACTGCTGGTACAGTCTTTGCATACTGCCGGCATTGGTGTCATTATGGACGTTGTGTACAACCATACTTATTCGGTGGAACAGGGGCCATTTGAGCCTGTTGTACCTGGATATTATTACCGTACAGATGAACAAGGGCAGCTCACCAATGGATCAGGGGTAGGTAATGAGGTGGCAACCGAACGTCCGATGGTGCGCAAGTATATCAAGGATTCACTACGCTATTGGGCAGAGGAATATCATATAGACGGCTTTCGATTTGATCTGATGGGTCTGATTGATACCCCAACCGTGGTGCAGCTTACGCAAGAACTTCGCTCTGAAGTGCGTTCGGATCTGCTTATCTATGGTGAGCCTTGGACGGGAGGAGAATCTCCGCAACCCTTGCTTACGCTAAAAGGAACGCAACGGGACAAAGGCTTTGCTGTTTTTAACGACAACTACCGTTCTGCTATTAAGGGGGATAGCGACGGTACTGGGAGCGGGTTTGCCACAGGGGCAGAACATCAGGAGGAACAGGCGCTTAAAGGTGCTTTTGGGGCTATTCATGATTTCACAGCTCAGCCATCGGAGACCGTCAATTATGTAACTGCCCACGATAATCTCAATCTGTGGGATAAAATTTTGACGGTAAGACATTTGCGGGAGCATTGTCGTTTTCCACAATGGGAGCAGGGGAAGCCACAGGATGGGAGGACACCTGAACAAGCTGTTGCCGAAGCAGACCCGTATTGGGAACTGGATGAAAATAACTTGCTAGAGGACGAAACCGTACGCAAGTCCCTGTTAGCTAACGGCATGGTACTCACATCTCAAGGTATTCCTTTTATTCATGCAGGGGATGAACTGCTGCGCTCCAAATGTGGAGACCATAATAGCTACCGAAGCTCAGATGTAGTCAATGCCATCCGTTGGGATAACAAGGCGAGGTTTCGCCCAGTGTTTGATTACTACCAAGGCTTAATTGCTTTGCGACGCAGCCACCCGGCATTCCGAATGGATCATCGTGAGCTGGTGGAGCAGCACATGGAAGTGCTGCAAAGCAGTGGGCATGTGGTGGCTTTTGCTTTGAGGCACCATGCTAACGGTGATGCCTGGAATCATATTGTGGTGATTTATAACGGCTCGGATGCAGAGCAGACGATAGCATTGCCTGCAGAATCGGATCGTTGGCATGTGGTCGTGGACGCACACGGGGCTGGTAATGAGACACGGTATGAAGTCGTAGGCCATCGTGTAACCGTATCACGCTGGTCGATGATGGTGTTATATGATCAGGAAGAACCTGCACGAGTCTCATTTGTGACTGAACAAGATCAGGCTAATCGTCAGGCGGAGAACGAATTGGAAGACTCGGATGAAGGGACAGATCAAGAAATTGCAGGTACAGCCATAGCGTTGACAGATGTCCAGCTTGGAAAAGATAGTGAAGTCGCCCCATTTCGCACGATTGAACTGATCTACGAGCGTGCGGATCGGCAATACTCTGGCTGGAACGTATGGGTATGGGGAACGGGGCACCGCGACGGACATGTCGAATTCCGTGATTTGGATGATGGTCGTGCAGTAGCGCGTATTCAGGTGGCTCCTGATATACAGCGAATCGGCTACATTGTCCGGCTTAATCACTGGGATGCCAAGGATGTTGAGGCAGATCGATATATTGATATAGACCCGAACCAGTCTGTGATGCAGGTATTGATTCATAGTGGCAGAGAAGAATATTTGCTACTGGTAAATGATAATCGGGCCGGATAGACTTGTATGCTTGGTCGCTATATACACGAAAGTAGCATTTTTCGATCATTTCGAGAAATGCTACTTTTTTATGCAAACGTGTGTCAGTTTCAGAAAAAAGGGGTAAAATAGAATTATGGACTTGTTTAGTTTTGCCAGCTTGCTGGCTTATATCCTGTAGTACGACTGGTAAACAGGCAAGATTCTTGGAGGAAAATCATTTGTAAGGTAACCTGAAGGAGGTTGTATATCATGAGTTCTAATGGAGGAAGTATTCAACTGACCGCCCAGCCGAGAACAGAGAAGAAGGGTTCGGCTATTCGTGAATTGAGGTTAAAAGGACGGATTCCAGCTGTGGTTTACGGCTCTGAGCTTGAAGGAACCCCTGTACATGTCGATGCCAAGGAATTTAATAAAGTAGTCAGAACCGGACGTTCAGAGGTGTTCAACCTCACTGTAGAGGGTGGAGAAACCATTCCAGTTATTATTAAAGATTATCAACAGCGTGACAATCAGTGGTTGCATGCCGATTTTTTGAAAATTGCCAAAAACAAACCGCTTCGCGTGCGTGTTTCTATTGATTATCAGGGTACACCTGTAGGTACAAAAACAGGCGGTATTCTGCAAGTTCAGGAAACGGAAGTAGAAGTCGAAGGTCTTCCGGCTGATTTACCATCTACCATTGAGGTGGATGTATCCGCACTGGATGTTGGCGACAAGCTGAGCGCTAGCGACTTGAAACTCCCTAAAGGAGTAACACTGCACGTCCCTGAAGAAGAACTGCTTGCTTCTATTATCGTTCCGCGTGCAGTTGAAGTGGAAAATGCTGCTGTGGAAGGTGATGCAGCGGCAACCGAAGGCGCTAAAGAGGCTTCCGAAAACAAGGAATCCTAATGTTGTCAGTTGGTATATGAACCTTTTCCAATTGCGAAGTCATCAAAAATGAATTCAAAATCGCTCCCTGTCTGGGGGCGATTTTTTGCATTCATTCATTTATTTACGATTACATACTCTTTCCCTTTAAAATTGTTCTGTTGTAATTTGGAAATTAAAGGGAATGTGGAGTGTTTGTACGATTTTCATTCACTACGTGTTCTGATATGACGATATATAAAGTATGGCATTTACATTTTTATTTTATAAATACCTAATATGTATCTAAGGAGCGCGTACACAATCATGGACAGAACGAGTGAATTGTTGTGGCAAAGAAACAAATTGGTGATCATTATTTTTTGGATTATGGCCTTGAGCGGCATCGTCCCGGCATTATCTAATCCCTCGATGTGGGTATCTAATGGTGTAGGATTTGTAGTCGCGGCAGTTTTAACGATCCTGAATATGAAAAAGAAAGGAATCCGCCTTATTCCGTGGATTACTACGTTTTTTAGCGTATTAATGTGTATATTTTTGAACTTATCTAGCGTCGAGGTAGTGACCACCATATTAATTTGCTCTTTGTTTTTGCTGTATCCTTCTTACCGATATTTTCTGGTAGCTATGACCTTAAATCTCTGTAATATTTTTGTGCAAATAACAATCGGTACGCCCCCAGTTCCCCCAGCTACCGGTTCTTTGCGCTATGTGCATGAGTTTATTATTGTTTTACTTATTGGTTTGCTACTGTTAGTGGTATCGGTGTTAAATCAAAAGCAGTTTAAGAAAAGTGAAGAGCAAAATAAAGATATCGATGCTACAAGGCAAGGAATTGAATTTCTGTTTGAGCAAGTTAAACAAGCAGTGGCTGGATTGCATAACTTTACAGAACGATTCAGGAATCAAGTGGATGCTACGGGCAGCGTGACGAATGAAGTCGCTATCGGGTTTCAGGAGGTTGCCAAAGGGGTAGAAATGCAAGCTTCGAATATCACCGAGGTTACGGATAACTTGGCCCAATCTGACCGGCACGTGCGAGAGGTAGCTGATCATTCCCGAGAACTGAAGCAGCTTTCCGAAGATACGAAAAATGCCGGGGACAGAGGGAGCAGTCAACTGCTGGCATTAACGTCTCAAATCAAGGATTTGGGTCAGGTCATGAGTCGTACCAAAGAAGAACTGGACGAGTTTAAAGTACAAAGTGATAGCATGTCTGCCATGCTTAAAGATATTACTCAAATCTCAAAACAAACTAATTTGCTGTCCTTGAATGCATCCATTGAGGCCGCCAGAGCGGGAGAGCATGGAAAAGGATTTGCCATCGTAGCTGGAGAAGTGCGTAATTTGGCTGAAATGGTAGGGAACACCTCGGTAGCGATGGAAGGTATCTTGGCTCAACTGAGAACTCAGATGGATTCTGTCGTAAGTCAATTTGACATGGGACAGCAAAGGCTACAGCAAAGTATGGAATCGGCACATTCGACCGAAATTGTACTGGAGGATATCCTGCAAAATGCCAATAAAGTGTTGCAGCAGGCCGTAGATGTGGAAAACAGTACGAATAGCATGCAGCAATACTCATCTCAGGTTGTTCAAGAAATGACAGAATTTTCAAGTGTAACGGAACAAGCGAGTGCAGCGTCAGAACAAATTTTGGCTGGAGTAGAGGAGCAACGAAATATAACCTCCAATATGGTGACCGGGTTTAGTGAGCTGGAGGCGTTGATTATCCAATTAAAAGAACTGGTACATGATCAGAAGGAGGACAACATTCCTACCGAAATCAGCAAAAGCAAATAACCGAAATGCTTCATTTTCGGACTAGAGATCCGGGGATTATCGCTATCAAGCGGTACTCTCCGGTTTTTTACTGCGCTTGAAGAAGGGAAATGAAGAGGGGATTTCTAGAAGCTATAATTAGATGGAAGTTGATGGTATAATTTGTGGCAGTTTAAATGCTTTGTAACTAAGGGGGGATGACCATGATCATAGGAAAGCAAGCACCCAAATTAAAAGCTGGAGACGAGATACGCATTCTTTCGCCGTCCAGAAGCTTGTCTATCGTTTCTGAGGAAAATCGCTTGATTGCCCAGCAAAGACTGGAGGAGCTAGGGTTTAAAGTGAGTTTTTCGCAACATGTGCTGGAAAATGATGATTTTACATCTTCCTCGATAGAGTCCAGAGTCGCAGACTTGCACGAAGCTTTTGTCGATCCAAAGGTAAAGGGCATTCTGACTTCAATTGGGGGCTATAATGCCAATCAGCTCCTTACTCATCTTGACTATGAACTGATTGCAGCTCATCCTAAACGATTATGTGGTTATTCGGATATAACAGCGTTAAGCCATGCGATTTATGCCAAAACGGGGCTTATCACGTATGCAGGACCTCATTTTTTGACGTTTGCCATGTTGCGAGGAAATGATTATACGACGGCGTATTTTCAAAGGTTGATGTTGGAAGAGGGCAGTATTCAAATCCAGTCTTCGTTGGAGTGGAGTGACGATACTTGGTATCTAGATCAGGATCAAAGAAGCTTTTACCGCAATGCGGGTCCGTATGCAATTCATGAAGGGGAAGCAACGGGTACGATTGTGGGGGGAAACTTGTGTACCCTGAATTTGTTGCAGGGGACTCCGTATATACCGAGTCTGGAAGGAAGCATTCTATTTGTTGAGGATGATTACGAAAGCTCTCCCGCTACGTTTGACCGGGATTTGCAATCACTGTTGCACCAGCCTGGATTTGATCAGGTTAAGGGGATCATCATAGGACGATTTCAGCAGGCGTCGCATATGACAGAAGAATTGCTGCGGCAAATCATTAGCTCGAAAAGAGAATTGGCCTCCATTCCAGTGATTGCAGATGCTGATTTTGGTCATACTACGCCGCAGTTTACATATCCGATTGGTGGGAAGGCTAGCATCCATGCCCGTAATGGCAGGGTGAGTACTGAAATATGTGAATAATTAACACAACTTATGTAGGCATATCCGTTTTTATTTGGGAGGAACGCAGGTGAACGCCTTGTTGGAAATGCTGATGCAGCTATTTGAGCGCGCAGCGTTGTTACTGATTTGTTTATTTTTTATTACACGTATCCCGCGCTTTAAGGAAACCTTGCAAAAGAACAGCCATTCTCCGGCAGAGCTGGCCATATTAACATTGATCTTTTGTATGTTTGCGCTGTTCGGCACCTACACCGGGATTGAAGTCGAAGGTTCGCTTGTTAACGTTCGAATCATTGCAATTATGGCAGGCGGTATTTTGTTCGGACCATGGGTTGGGATCGTTACAGGTATTGTATCAGGTATCCATCGTTATCTAATTGATATCGGGGGAGTGACCTCGATTCCGTGTCTGATTACAAGTATTTTGGCAGGTGTGGTGTCAGGATACATCGGCCGCCGGGTCAACCGTTCCAAGAGATGGCTAGTCGGTATCGCCGCAGGTATGGTCTGCGAAGCATTGACGATGCTGCTCATTCTGGTGATGGCACAACCCCATAACCTTGGAGTGGACATCGTTTCTAAGATTGGTCTACCGATGATTATCGGAGAAGTCAGTATCGGTTTAATCGTTCTGTTGATCCAGAGTGTGGAAGGGGAAAAGGAGAATATCGCGGCCAGACAGGCCAAGCTGGCACTGGACATTGCCAATAAGACGTTGCCTTATTTCCGCTCCATTAATGCGGAATCCTTACACACCATTTGTTCGATCATAAAAGAAGATATCAAGGCAGACGCGGTGGCGATTACGGATACCAGAGATGTGCTGGCCTATGTCGGTTTTGGCGAAGAGCGTTATCACATCGGAGATGAGATCATTAGCGATGTGACTAAAACGACGATCCGCAGCGGTAAAATCACGATCCGCAACCATATTGCAGACGATAAAACACCCCAAATCCAGTCTCTGCTCATTATCCCGTTAGAGGAGCGCGGAGAAGTAACCGGCACGTTGAAGATTTATTATCGCAAAGCTTATAAAATCACGTATCCGTTGCAGACGATGGCGATTGGCTTGTCTCAAATCATTTCCACGTTAATGGAAGTGTCACGTGTGGAGCAAATTAAGGAAGCAGCGAATAAAGCCGAGCTAAAGGCGCTCCAAACGAAAATTAATCCCCATTTTCTGTTTAACGCGCTGAACGCCATTGCCTCTACGACACGCACCAAGCCGGATAAGGCACGAGAGCTGATCATTAATTTATCAGGCTATCTGCGCTATAATTTGGAGCTGAATGATGATTTGATCGAAATTCATAAGGAGCTTCAGCAGGTGTCTGATTACGTGGAAATTGAAAAAGCACGCTTCGGCAACCGACTTCAGGTAGAGTATGTAATGGATGAGGTGTCTGTGCGTATTCCAAGTCTTATTATCCAGCCCCTGGTTGAGAATGCGATTAATCACGGAATCCTCAAGAAAAAGGGGACAGGTACAGTAACTATTTCTGTAAAGGATCGTGGAGAAATGGTGCGTATTTCTGTAGCAGATACCGGGGGAGGTATACGGGATGATGTTGTGGATAACCTGTATCATGATCGGGTTCCGGCTAAACAGATCGGCTTGTACAATGTGCACAGACGGCTCAAGCTTATGTACGGCGAAGGAGTTATTATTCTGAAGCATGAACCGGGCACCGAAGTTTATTTTGACATACCAAAGGAGAAGTCATGAAGGCCATAATTGTAGAAGACGAGCTTCCGGCGCGTGAAGAGCTGGAGTATCTTATTCAGACTCATAGCAACATTGAGGTGACCGATAGTTTCGAGGATGGGCTAGATGTGTTTCGGTTTCTGCAAGATCAGGAGACGGACGCGATCTTTCTGGATATTAACATTCCTTCATTGGACGGGATGCTGCTGGCACAGAACATAAGCAAATTTGCCAAAAAGCCCTATATTATTTTTACGACCGCCTATAAAGAACATGCGGCGCAAGCCTTTGAGCTGGAGGCGTTCGACTACATCCTCAAACCATATGATGAAAAAAGGATCGCATCTATGCTGCGTAAGCTGGAAAATGCTTATGAGCAGCAGAACGTTCCAATACAGGAACCTGTCCAGACTGCGCAACCCCGAGCTGCTGAAGCCAGCACCGTTGCTGCGCCAGGTCGTATTAATTTGCTGAAAAATGACAAAATCATTGTGACGGATGCGAATGATATTTACTATGCGTGTGCGCAGGAAAAGGTGACCCGCGTCTTTACAAGGCACGAAGAATATACGATGCCAATGAGTATTTCGGAATTTCATGCCCGGCTGCCGCAGCAGGACTTTTTCCGCTGTCACCGTTCATACACGGTGAATTTGTCGCAGATCCGTGAAATTGTACCTTGGTTTAATCATACGTATCTCCTGCGTTTGCGTGGACTAGAAGCAGAGATTCCGGTGAGCCGTAGTAAAGCCAAGGAATTTCGGCAAATTATGCGACTTTAAAGGCATTTCATTCCGCTATATGTGCATTTCATTCCTCAAACGATTTCTGGCTAACATGCAGGGTTATAATAATCCATGTAGAGAGAATCCTTACAGACTTGCTCCTCCACAGGCGCAAAGCGTACTGGATTCCCGGTTATCATGATAACAAACTGACGCTGTAGAGCCGGAATGAAAAGAGGAGATTTATATGAAAACAAACAGCGGAAATCGTTGGCTTGTCGTGCTTGGAACGATAATTGTCCAGATGGGATTAGGAACCATTTACACATGGAGTTTATTTAATCAACCGTTGGTGGACCGCTTTGGCTGGAACCTCAGTTCGGTTGCCATTACATTTTCAATTACCAGTTTTGCACTGGCGTTTGCTACATTATTCGCAGGCAAACTACAGGATAAATGGGGACTACGTCGTTTGATTTTGTGTGCAGGTGTCGTGTTAGGAGCAGGGCTCATGCTCAGTTCGCAGGTAACATCGCTGTCCCTACTTTACATTTTGGCGGGTATTGTCGTAGGTTTTGCGGATGGAACGGCATATATTACATCACTGTCGAATCTGATTAAATGGTTTCCTGAGAAAAAAGGACTTATTTCCGGTATTTCGGTTGGGGCATATGGAACAGGCAGTCTTATATTCAAGTATATTAATGGTTCGTTGATTCAGTCCGTTGGCGTATCACAAGCGTTTTTATATTGGGGAATGATCGTGCTGATCATGATTGTGGGTGGTTCTTTCCTGGTAAGAGAAGCTGTAGTCGTGAACAAGCCTTCGGTACAAAATGGGGTTGTACAACGGGACTACACCGTTAAAGAAATGCTGCGCACCAAGCAGGCATACCTGCTGTTCGTAATGTTCTTTACCGCTTGTATGAGTGGTCTCTACCTGATTGGAGTAGTCAAGGATATCGGCGTACGGATGGCCGGTCTAGATGTAGCAACAGCCGCTAATGCGGTCGCTATGGTCGCTATTTTCAACACGGCGGGTCGGATCATTTTAGGTGCGCTATCGGATAAAGTAGGTCGTCTGAAAGTAGTAGCGGGTGCTCTATTAACAACGGCGGGCGCAGTTACAGTGCTGAGTCTGGTACCGCTGAATTATGGTTTGTTCTTTGCCTGTGTAGCAGGAATTGCTTTTTGCTTCGGTGGCAACATTACAGTCTTTCCTGCCATCGTAGCTGATTTCTTCGGTCTGAAAAATCAAAGCAAAAACTATGGTATTGTGTATCAAGGCTTTGGCCTCGGTGCGCTGGCGGGGTCATTTATCGCAGCCTTGCTCGGTGGATTCATCCCTACCTTTACTACGATTGCTGTGCTGTGTGTCGTATCATTCCTGATTGCCCTCACCATTCGCACTCCAGAACAAGGTAAAGGCAAACTGCGTAGTGAACGGAAGAAAAATACGAACAGTGTGCGCAGCATGAAGCCTGGAACGAAACTGGGTTAAACGATTTGAGAAAAAAGAACCAGATGAATGCCAAAAGACCTGTCATCATTTCTCTAAGGGAGATTATGGCAGGTTATTTGTTTTTCCAATAATCTATTTTACGGTATAATAAAAAGATGTGTAATAAGCCGATATATACAAAAGACATAAGCTAAGAACCTGACAGGAGGACGAGTCATGATCGTGGATACAAGCGGGAATCTGCTTGCCCGCAATACGAAGCTGCGAAATACATATCAAATTCGAAGCGCCTTGTCCCGCAGTGAGCTGGCCATCGTGTATACGGCAAGGCTGTTGGATAACCGAGAAAAGGTCATTGTGAAGGAATTTTTTCCGAATGCACTGGCTTTGCGGGGGATGGATCGAAAAACGGTCACTTGCGGTGCTTCTATGCAATCCAAATACGTGGAGTTTATGCATTATTTTTTGCGTGAAGGGCAAATGTTGAAGGAGTTAAGTCATCCGGGAATTGTCGGTTATATAGATCACTTTGAGGAAAATGGAACTGCCTATCTGGTCATGGAATACTGTGCAGGCAAGACACTGGATCGAATGATGAAAGAAGAGGCTGTGCCAACGTATGATCCCACTTTTTTGTACCATACGCTGCTACCTTTAATTGATGCCATGGAGTACATTCATGACAAAGGAATTATTCATCGGGATATTAAGCCGGGTAACATTATGATTGGGGAAAATGGCAAGATCAAGCTGATTGATTTTGGTTCGGCTGTGCATTTTGAAGGTAAAGAGCATCCGATCTTCACCACGGCGGGCTATTCTCCGCTGGAATTTTACTCTAATCGTTCGCAGCAGGGGCCTGTATCGGATATCTATAGTTTGGCCGCCACGCTGTATTATTGCCGAAAAGGAACACCTCCGCCAGATGTGCCAGGCCGATTGTTTGCAGATCATTCCGAGCGGATTCAGATTGAAAATGCGGGACTTTCTCTGCTGCCGTATGTCATTCGGCGTGGTCTGGAGGTACAGGCTAACAAGCGTTGCCGCTCACTTCGATGGTTTAAAGCCGCACTACTTGCTGAATATTGGATAAAAAAAGGTAAGCGCCCTACTCTTACGGTTCGTTAATCGTAAGAGACGGTGCTTCTCTTTTTTTACGTTGTGACGGACATTATCCTGTCGGAGCTTGGATATGGTCGGTGTACACTGAAGTATTCGGTTTAATCGCTTTGTATCGCAGCTCGATTTCAGTCACACCATCCTCGAATGTAATGTACAGTTTGTCGCTGTACTCCATGACCGCTTTTTTGTTACGGGCTAATCTGATCTTTCCATGCTGTAAGGCGCAGCGTGTATCATGTTTTACGATTAGGCTCCCTTTTTTACCTGCGGAAAATACGATCCGTTCCGCTTCTGGCAACGGTTCGTGAACGTCAAGCGTACGGAACAATTCCTGCAAGCTGACCTTACGGCCCGGAAAGGAGGTGAGCGGCCAAGATTTTACCGGAATCTCCTGTCCACTTGCTGTAGCGAGAAAATATCCTTCAATTCTTCCGGCAAACTGCGGTTTCGGCCGCAAGAACCAATACAGAAGAGCAGCTACTACGACACTGATGGCTACCGTCCATTTAATGGCTGTATATCGGGATTGTACGGAAACGGTTAGTGTAGCGCTGCTGGATGCTCCTTCCGGATCGGTAGCGGTAATCTTCAGCTGAGAGTCACCTGTGTGGAGCTCGGATAGCAGCAGATCATTACCGTTAATCTCAGCATTGATCGTATCCCCAGAGGATTCTGAATCCAGCTTATAGTTCAGCTTGTCATGATTCGGGTCAACAATAAAATCTGATAAACTTCGACGGGAATCACCGTCTTCCTTTACCAGGTGAATCGTCAGGTCTTTCAAGACTTGTGGTGCTGCATTGGCCGCGTGAACCTTATGTACAGTTCCCTTACGGTACCATTGCGGACTATCCAGAGATAGCTGCCATGTATAATCCCCGGTTTGAGGGAACGCATATTCGGTATGAAAGGCTCCTGACTTATAGGTCATAGGCACCTTTTTGGCTGTGCCCCCCTTGGGAGTAACTACAATATGGGCTTGGAGAGACGTATATACGGCTTCATCTGTAAGCTTTTGATTGTTCGGCAACAGAAGCTGAGCTTGAAACGGTGTCGCTTGACCTTTCAGCAACTGCACAGGCTTGTCGCCATCAGTTGCCGTTGCTTGCTTTCCTCCCATGGTAGCCTCGGCTTCCAGTCGATAGCTGCCAAGTAAATTGATTTTCACCAAATCTCCGCGTATGCCCCGTAGTTTCAACTTCACTTTACCTGCCTGTGGATGCTCGATTTTTAAAATCGCATATCGGCTCGACTTGTACCTGCGGACATTTTCTGAATTGGAATATAGCTGTGTTTCCAGAAGGGGATGCTCCGACAAAAGCACCAGATTGGCTTCCTCCATACTAGAATCAGGTAGAGTTACAGTTAATTCTTGCATCTCGCCAGTGGTCGTAATTGCAGCAATTGGAACGAGCTTGGAGCGAATTTGACTGGCGAAAATACGGTTCAGAATTTCAGGCAGATCCTCGGCACTACTCGTAATAAAAGAAGCTCCACCCGTTTGAGAAGCGATCCGTTCGAGTTCTTGTCGGTTCACTGTGCCATCATGGTTCAGACCAATCGTGTACACCGGATATCCCTTGGTCTGTGCAGATTTGATGACAGAGGACATATCGTTATTGGAGTCACCTTTAGATCGGGAACCAGAGGAGGCACCAAAATCAGTCTCTCCATCTGACAATAGAATCATAAAAGGCTGACGCCCTTGGGATGCTCCTGCCGCTAGCAGCTCCGAGCCTTTGCGCAACCCAAGTCCCAAATCCGTATAACCGGAACGGTTTAGCGTTCTGATATCCTGCTGGATTTGGGATTTTTGCGCTGCCACGGCAATCGAAGTCAGTGGTTTCGAGGCGACCACGTTGTGATTGTAGGCAACGAATCCTACGCGTGTGCGGTCTGCATCACTCAAATCCATAAACATATTGATGACTTCGGCGGCAATGCCCTCAGGATCAGTATCCCTCATGGAATAACTGGTATCCAATACAAAAACGGCATCATAACCCTCGATCGGGACAGCACCCAAAGATGCTGCATTAGCCTGATTTACAGTGCAAATGACCCCATTTAAGCCCATTTGTAAAAATAGTACAAAAGTCATGAAAACGATAATCCCTAGTTTCCTTATTCTGAACATAAGCTCCTCCATCGTCGAGACCAACATGGGGGGATCAACTCTCCTAATCCTTGGGATATAAGGGATAAAGGATCAAAACAGCTGATAACCCTCACATTAGCCATGAATTTGATTCTTTTACGCTTATCAGAAATATCCAATGGACTTCTATCGGTAATTGAGTTCCATTTGTGAATATTTCCCTGAAGAAACAGGTCTAACATATCATGAAAATTACGTATTCACGCATAAAATGAGTCAAAATGCCCTGTTTCAATCTGAGACTACAGAAATTGACAAAACTGAAGGGTGCTTTGTATGATAGCTCTCGTATCAACGGCAAAAATTGGGATTGAAGTTAGGAATACGAAATCATAAATTTAAAATTTCTGTGTTATCTGACTTTTTAATTTGAAAAACATCTCATTTGTATGCTTTGCCGTTAAAAGCCGAATAACGCTTCGGACCGATTTTCGAGGTTACATGCCTGTACCGTAAATGTGGTATAAGCTCAATCCTTTGACGAATTTAAATGTTAAGTAGGGGGGAGGAGGCAAAAGAACTAAAAATGAGTATTCGTCCGTTTCAAATTGGACATCCCGTGTCCGTATATGGAGCAATGGACCTATAACTCATACTTTATTCATTTGCCGACAGCGATGGAAATCATTTATCAAACCAACCGGACAATGCTTTTTGAAGAGATTAACCCGGAAAAGCTGGACCTGATCACCATTGTAGGTGATGTGAAGGGTATTGACAGCTTGAGCGATGAAAAGATCAAGGAAATTAATCAGCACCTTCTGGTGCGCAGCTTTGACGAATTTTTGGATAAGTTTTCACCAACCGTGTATTCGTTTTTTAACGCGGCCAATCAAAAAGTCGTCTACACCCTTAAAAAGCCAGAGGGAATTGATGAGGATAGCATTTCTGAAATTCGTGTAAATCAAAGTAATGACTTTCTGAAAATGTTGTTTACGCTCATCGATACCAAGCGCAGTCAAGGAATTACAAATGTAGATTTCAAATTTGAAAATCTGCTGGATATGATTTCACCGAAAAAGGTCATGGATGATATTCGTCAAGTCCGCAAAGAGATTCACTATATGTATGGTGAATACGACAAGCTGGATGATGGCGATCCAAAGAAACTCGACATGGGTGACAAGCTGAATGGAATGTTCGAGGAAGCGAGTCAGAACTATAACAACGTTATGGCTATGCTCCCACTGGCAATTGAGGACATCAAAACCCGCCTTCTGCTCGGTGGCGCCCAAGAGGAAAACTCCGGCGAGCTGATTCAGGTGGGTATGCTCTCCATTGGGGAAAGCGGCGAACTGAAAATTATTGAAGCGCCGAAGAGCGACAGTACTGAGCTGATGTTATTGGATGAGAACAGCACTGGCGATCTCTCCCAAGTATTCGAAGAGGATTATAACTCCATCACAGATACGCCTTCTGACTATGTGAAGGATTTGGTGGTTCGCACGTTTGTGCCACTGCCGGCAGTTCAGACCAAGGTGGATACAGCGGTTGAAGTTCAAAACTACAACACGTATCTGGAGTTCTATAAAAATGCCAAGGACGATTTCGTAAAGGCGGTTAAGCCGCTTGTGGAGAAAATTCTCGGTGTCAAAATGTTCTTCAATCAATATGCAACGAAGAGCAAAGACATGCTGCCGACAATGCTGGTGGCGAACAACAAGCTGGACATGCTGGTGAAAAGCAGCAATATCCCGCGCCTGGAAACGTACCTGAATACTGTGAATGCTAAGAATGAATTCAGCGACACGATCTGGTTCGGTATCGTTCCATCCGTCGAGCTTGAAGCAGCCGGTAAGGTAAAGGTTTCACGTGAACGCTTCAAGGGCAACGAGAAGGTCGTTAAGCAGGGCGGAAATTCTATGGAATCGCTCTCAATGCTGCTGCAAGTCGTGAAGGATTACAAAATTCAAATGTTCTTTAATTTTGAATCCGGTGAAGAAACGACTTTCAACAGTATGGCGACAGCAGGTATCGACAAATATGTCGATAAATGTGCCAGTCTCGTTCGCAGAGAATATAGCGAATTTGCCATTCCTTGTGTACCAAACTTTACGATTATTCCGAAGGACAAATCGGGTGTCATTATCGACAGCAAAATGCTACAGACCGAAGACGGTGTACAGCTCTCTAAGGAGAAAGAGGATATTCTCAAGCTGTGGATCGAGGGCGTTTATGTGGGTGCAGCCTATGTTGCCGCCGGCTTGGTCGCTTCCTATCAGTGTCCTGAATACCTGCGTGAGACGTTCAAAACGGTCAATAAGAACTTCCCTGGCGTACGCTTCGACATTGAAGCGGGAGACAACAGTCTGCGCACGGTGACGACGATGGCCAAGGAAATCACCGGTTTCACCAACACGATCAAGGATGCCATCAACCGTAAAAACTTCGGCTTTGTATTCTCATCGGAGAACGCCCAGATTCAGGATAAGGATATCCGCCGGATTACCGTCTACAAGGCGAGAAGCATGGCGATGTCCGAGGACGGCTTTGACTCCATCTACAAGACGCTGGTCAGCACGTACATTGAACGTATTTTGCGCTACCAGACAGGGGACTTCAAACACGAAAATATCGTCCGCTTCTTCAGTAACAATCCGAGCAGTCAGAAGAGCAAGTGGCTGAGCAGCAGAGGATCTGTTAACTCGATCATTCAGGACGGAGACGATATGAGCTTCATTATTGATGAGAAAAGCAATATGTGCCATATCGATCTGGTCTTCAACGGTAATGTGAAGAACCTGGAAGTCATGATCACTAAGGGAACCAGCTCGGTCAAATCATGATCCGAGCACTACGAAAGATGTTAGAGGCGTTTCTATCCAGAACCGCCTTTATACATAAATCGCGGAGAAGCTCTGCATCTCCCGCCATCATATTACCTAATTTCAAGGAGGCAACACACATGGGATTCAGATTGAAAGTAGAAGGACAAGAAACAATCGAGCTGGGCTTGGATAACATCCAAACGGTTATTTATGACACCGATACACCGGACGATTCCAATGCACGCTCCACTGACGTAGGCTCCACGCTGCGCATCAGCGGCAAAATCATCACAGCAGTAGACGGTGACAGCGCGGATGACACGCTGAAACTGGCTTTGTGGTCTCTGGTTCCTGCTGAAAAAGCAGACAGCTACCGTAAAGTAACACTGGAAGTTATCGCAGCTGATCAAGTTGTGCGTAAAATCCACTTCCCGAATGCTTTCGTTGTAGACTACAACGAGCACTTCGGCGACACAGAAGGTGTAGGTGCATTTACACTCTACATCAAACAAAAGAAAGACAAAACCGAGCTGGCTACAATCGACGGCGGATATCCGGTTTAAGCTTAACGTCTTCACGTTAAGTGCAGCTTAAACACACACTCACCCGGCACACAAGTGCAGGGTGGATAAATATTAAGAGGCCTACGGGTCTCTTAATATTTATTTTTTTCGGAGAGGGGAACATCACACAATGACCAACTACTATGAGCTGCTCGGTGTCAGCCGGGATGCTTCGGAGGCAGAGATTAAGCAGGCTTACCGTAAACTGGCCAAAAAGTATCATCCTGATACCAACCAGGGAAGCGAGGAAGCAACGCGCAAGTTCAAGCTAATTCACGAGGCTTACAATACCTTGCGTGACGAAGCATTGCGGCAGGCATACGATGCCGAGCTCATCCGAAAAACTGAGGGAGCTGGCGGGGAACAGCGAGAGAGAGGCAGAGGGGCTGCATCCTCCGGCGTGGCGCGTACGGCAGCCAAAGGATTCAATCCGGCTGATATAGGTACTGATTTTGAGCAATTTTTTGGTTTTCATCCGAAAACGAAGGAGGGCTCACCAGGGAAAAAAACGAAAAAACCCGGTGATCCGACGGATACCTCAGCGATGTTTAACCAATTTTTCGGTATTCGTAAAAAGTGATGATTTCAGGATAGAAATGGGGGAAGCAAGCAGTGAAAACGGCGCAGAACAGATGGGTTTTCATCATAGATGTTGCCATGTTCGGGCTGATGCTGGCGATCGCCTTTTATGTGTTTAATCGTACAGGCTACAGCGGTTTGAAAACCGTGGTCGCGATAGGTATTGGAATCGGCGTGCTTGTATACATATTGCGCAATCTGGTGTCCGTTGTACCCGTGGCCAAGCCAAAGACACAACGTCATCGGATTGCCAAGCTGGTGTTGATTGATGAAGAGGGCGAGTCCATTAAAGAATGGTATATCGAAGGCGAAACGTCGCTCTTAATCGGTAAAACAACGTCACGTTCAGAGGCGGATATTGATTTGGTAGGTACAGACTATGCCTCCCTGGTAAGTGTGGAGCACGCGGTGCTCAACCGGGTGAACAGCGACTGGTTTGTGGAGGATGTGGATTCCGGTAATGGTACAGGCTTGCGGTCTGCCAACGAAAGTGTAACCAAGAAGTTGGAAAGCGGTGAGCCATACCGGATTTACTCAGGTGACTTATTATATATTGCCAATACGAGACTGCTCGTTAAATAGATGAGGATGCTGCAAAATCCTTAGATCGCTGAAAAGACAATCATGACAATGGGGGAAGGAACCGACTATGAGTTTGACAAGATGCCCGAACGGACACATGTTCAGTACACGAAAGCACGGAAATACGTGTCCATATTGCAACACGGTAGTAAATGTAGCTGCACCCAAGAGCGCAGAGCCAGCAGCAAAAACAAACGTCGCGGGAGATAATGACAAAACAATGCCTTATTTGGGCGAGACAGTGGGCATTCATCCAGTAACTGGATGGCTGGTATGCATCGAAGGAGCACAGGTGGGTCAGGACTATCGCATTATGGCGGAGAAAAACTTTATCGGGCGCGCAGAGGAAATGCATGTCCGCATTATCGGGGATAACACGATTTCCCGCAGAAATCATGCTGTCATTGTGTATGATCCGAAGAGACGTAACTTTTACTTGCTGCCAGGCGATTCATCAGGTTTGGCGTACCACAATAACGAGGCGGTATATTCACCAGCAGAGCTGGCTGCCTATGACGTGATTCAGCTGGGACACAGCAAATTTATCTTTATCCCGCTGTGTGGCGCCCATTTTGAGTGGGATAACGAAAACTAGGACGGAATTGGGCAATGGTGCAGGGAGGTAACGATATGCAGCCTTATTTTGTTGTAAGTGGAGCTGCGGTACTATTCGCTGTTCTTCTCATGATCCGTATACGACTGACGCGAAGTTCCGGCAGCCGTACCGTGAGTGGAATTGAGATCGGAAATGGTCAAACGATCGGGAGCCGGAGCGAGCAGGATGATTATTTCTCCAGTATGATGACACCTGTCGGTACGCTGGCTGTTGTCGCAGACGGTATTAGTGGACTGGCCAATGGACGTATGTCCAGTACCTTAGCTGTGACGACTTTTACGAAGGCGTTTGCCAAGCTGGAAGATGCAACGAATTTGAACGGATATTTTGCAGAGGCGGCAACTCAAAGCAATCGCGGCATTTTGCAAAATTTGAATGGACAGGGCGGAGGAACGACGCTGGCTGCGGTCATTGTGTGCGGCTATCAGCTGTATTACGGAGCGGTGGGCGACAGCCTGATTACGATTTACCGCAATGGTCATTTCCAAACAGTCAATTCCAAGCATACAGCGGAAACACTGCTGGAGGAACGAGTGCTTGCTGGACAAATGACCTCGGAGGAAGCCAAAACGAGTCCAGTGCGCAATCAACTGGTCAACTACTTAGGCTATGAGGGCTTTGAGAGCATGGAACTGGGTAGTGCACCGATTCGTCTGTATTCAGGCGATCATGTGCTGCTGTGCAGCGATGGCATTCAGGAGGCGCTGACGGAGATTGAACTGGAAGAGATTATGCGCAAGGGTGGAACACCACAGGAAACAGCGGATGCCATGATCGACGCCATTAATGATAAAGGCTTTAAAAGTCAGGATAATGCGACAGTACTTATTTTGGCGATAGGATGAAACAAGAAAGACGGGGGTAGCGATGCGCAAGGACAACAGCGATTTTAGTACCGCCTTTGTGTCGGAAGCGGGCTCTTACATAGACAACCGGGACTATTTTGCATTCATGGAGACGGACGACATGGCCTGTTATGTCCTCGCAGACGGTCTGGATTCGGATCAGGAACTGCGCAGCGCAGAAATGGTTGTCAAAACGGTGCTGGAAAACTTCATGGAGAAGCCTTCCATGTCCAAACGGCGCTTGATGAGAGATCTTCGTGAAGCGCAGGAATGGCTGCAATTTGAAAGCCGTCGTGTTCGGCTCAAAGCCAGTCTGCTGATGGTAGTGACCAACTACAACAAAATGGTGTATGTTTCGTGCGGTAATGTGCGACTATATCATTTTCGCAATGGAAGGCTTAATTTTCGCAGTAAGGATCATAGCCTGGCTCAGTCATTGGCAGATGATGGACGCATTCCAGACGAAGCGACCAGCACACATGAGGAACGAGGCAATCTGCTGGAATACTTGGGAAATCCCAATGGAGTTCATGCCCATTACGCCAAAAAGACGCAGCTTGCAGATGGAGATGTAATCCTGCTCGCTACGTCAGGGATGTGGGAGGACGTCGAGTTGGCGGAAATGCTGGGGGCGCTAGAGGAAGCGAAGGACCCGGTCATGCTGACGGATACATTGGAAGAGGTTCTGCTAAGCAAACAGCACCGGACGGTGAATAATTACACGGCAGCGGCCATTTATGTAAATAAAGTTTTTCAGGAAAAGCCTAAAAACCGCCGTAAGCTGATCAAACGGATTTTGATTGCGTTGCTTGTCTTTATTGTTGTGGGCGGGGGAGCATGGATTACGCTGGCTCGTATGGCTGCGAATAAGGCAGCTGCGCTGGAAACGATGATCGAATCAGCCCAAGCCGCAGACGATTATGCA
>NZ_WUDQ01000210.1:0-5894 GCF_009827695.1 Paenibacillus sp. OT2-17
AGAGGAATGACTAATAGTCAGAAAGGGTGTAAGGGTGCTATGAAATCGTTGACAGAACTCTATAAGGTTGGCAGTGGGACCATCCAGCTCCCATACCATGGGGCCGGAGAAAGCCGCCAGAATCTTCAAATCAGAAAATGAGGATGCCGAACGATTCAAGGCACTGATTTATGGTTCCCTTGCCAAAACAGGCAAAGGACATATGACAGACAAAGCCATTATTAGAGCACTGTCACCCGTTCCAACGGAGATTGAATTTGTTCCACACGCAGATTTTACTCTGCCGCATCCCAATACCGTTGATTTTATCGCTTATAAAGACGGGCGGCAAACCACATCCATGCGTGCTTTAAGTATCGGCGGCGGGGACATCGTTATTGAGGGACGGGAGGAGATGCTGGCGCCCGATGTCTACCCAGAGAACAGCTTTGCAGAAATCAGTAAAATTTGTAAAGCGAATCATATCCGCCTAAGCGATTACGTCGAGCAGTGTGAAGGCAAACAGATATGGGATTTTCTCAATGGGATTTGGGAAGCGATGAAGCGTTCGGTCAACGAAGGGATTTCAGTCACCGGTATTCTGGAAGGCGGTCTCCAGGTCGAACGCAAGGCGCAACTTCTGTATAACGGCATATTGATGAGAGCCCGGAGACGCGGGAGAACAGGATCGTCAGCGCATATGCGTTCGCCGTCAGCGAACAAAATGCCGCCGCCGGTGCAATCGTAACGGCCCCGACCTGTGGAGCCAGCGGTGTCATGCCGGCCGCACTCCTTTATATGCAGCAAAAGAAACAGGTCCCGGACGAGAAGGTCCTCCGGGCTCTGGCCGTAGGCGGGCTCATTGGCAACCTGGTCAAGCAGAATGCCTCCATCAGCGGTGCTCAATGCGGCTGCCAGGGGGAGGTTGGCACTGCTTGCTCTATGGCCTCGGCTGCACTGGCAGACATGTCAGATATGGGGATCGATCAAATTGAGTATGCAGCGGAGGTTGCCTTGGAGCACCATTTGGGGTTGACCTGTGATCCTATTAACGGACTGGTTCAGATTCCTTGCATCGAGCGGAATGCCGTGGGTGCCATGCGGGCAATCAATGCGCTGAGCCTGGCAAATTTCTTGTCGAATACCCGTAAGATATCTTTTGATCTGGTTGTACAGACCATGTATGAAACAGGCTTGGACATGAGTAGCCGTTACCGTGAGACTGCAGAAGGCGGGCTCGCTAAGCTCTACAAAATTGACAGTTAAATGATACTGCCATGATGATGGGGCATTAATTCCATACTTGTGTAATGAGACGAAGAACGTCCCTTGTGCCGGTTGGCAGAAGGGACGTTCTTTTTTGGGAGGCTATATAAGGCGAGCTGCTGCGGTCTCAGCATGGTCGAGCCGGGCAGTCTGACCAAGGCAGAGCTGGTCGTCCGGCCAAGATGTGATTTGTCTGAACGCAGCTGGGATTGCCCGGGATGAGGTCAAAGTTCCCTTGGGAATGAAGGGTATTGGTCAGGGGCGGGGAGAGGCTCATCTTCCATGACGGCGTTCATGATGTTGAACATACTAACGTTCAACTTGTCGGGTTGCTCGATGCCGAAACATAAGGTCAGATTACCCTGCGGGTCGAAATCCACCAGCAGAACCTTTTTTTTCTTCATGGGATAAGGCGTAAGCCAAATTGTAGGCGGTGGTCGTTTTGCCAGTGCCGCCTTTTTGATTAGCGACGGTGATCGTCGTTGCGTGTCTCATATTAATCCTCCCCGAAGCGGCCTCTTCGTTAATTTGTCAATGGTAGGGAGTGGGCTGGTTTTCGTTGTTCTCTCCGAGTTCTCTCAAACGTCCAAAATCGGCCGCATTTTACGGCATTGCCGGGAGCCCCTTGCGGCGCTTGGATTTGAACGAAAAAACCGTCAAAAACCCTGATTTCACAAGGGTTTTGACGGTTTCTCAATTCCGTTCCATTGACTTAGATTCCGCTTGGTTCCGAATCGGATACAAGATTCAGGTCCGTGTGGGCTAACCCCCGTGGAGGTTCGAGTCCTCTCGACCGCATCCATTAGAAAAGGTCTATAGAATTGCTCTCGTAGCAGTTTTAGAGACCTTTTTCTTATATTTCTGAGGAATTGCTCATAGTTTAAGCTGAACAAGTTTCTTGTCTTCACGCAAACTATGGATTTCCATAAAGGATTCTGACAAATTACTTGATTTCTTTTAGGTGGGATTTTGCAATCTCCTCAAGTTCATAAACAATTCTTTTATAAGGTTATCTTTTAAGATATGATAGAAAATAACGCACTTTATGATGAAGTTATTGAAAGGTTGGATGTAAGATGGAGAAAGCGACTTTTGCAGGTGGATGCTTCTGGTGTATGGTGACTCCATTTGAAGAGCAGCCGGGCATTCATGGCATTGTGTCAGGATACACTGGAGGAACAAGTCCCGATCCCACCTACGAGCAGGTTAAAACAGGAACTACTGGTCACTACGAGGTGGTGCAGATTACTTTTGAGCCTGAGCTGTTTCCTTATGAAAAGCTGCTCGAATTATATTGGCCGCAAACAGATCCTACCGACGGGGAAGGTCAATTCCAGGACCGGGGTACACAGTATAGACCCGCAATTTTTTATCATACAGAGCAGCAACGTGAGCTTGCGCAACAGTCCAAGGAGCAGTTGGTACAAAGTGGACGTTTTGATAAGCCAATTGTAACGGAGATTCTTCCTGCTTCTATTTTTTATCCGGCAGAGGATTATCATCAGGATTACCACAAGAAAAACGTGAAGCACTATAAGGAAGATCGGGCCCAATCAGGCCGTGATGAATTTATTGATAAGAACTGGTAAGCGGCTTTAATATACGTTTCTACGCACGATAAGGCAGATCAGGGAGTATTCCATGGATCTGCCTTATACATATTTAGACGAGGTTACTCACACAATGAAGGGACAGAGAAGGAGGCTGACCCGCAATGAGTACACGACGGAAGCTACACATGAGAAACATAATAAAAAAGGCTTTAAAGGCATCTCGCGGCCGGAAAGAGCCAGCTTATGTACCTGTATTCCATTCAAGCTCTAAAATACGGAGAACCGTAGTACTCTGTATTTCGGTATGCATGTTATTCATGGTCTGTAGTACTGGTGTTGCAAAAGCATTAGACAAACAGGACGTGCCGCAAAAGATGGTTGCCGTCATTATCGACGATCTGGGAAATAATATGAAAGGGACTGAGCAAATTTTAAATTTACCCGTTAAGATTACCGTTGCTGTGATGCCTTTCCTGCCTACAACCAAGCAGGACGCTATGGAAGCGCATAAGCGTGGTCATGATGTCATCGTCCATCTTCCAATGGAACCAAAGCAGGGAAAGCCCGAATGGCTTGGACCCGGAGCAATTAAGGCAAATATGACGGATGAAGAAGTACGCGCTAAGGTGACAGCAGCCATAAAGGATGTTCCTTATGCGATAGGAATGAACAACCACATGGGTTCCAAGGTCACTTCGGATAAACGCATTATGTCTATTGTTCTTGATGTTTGTAAGGAGCATGGACTATTTTTTGTCGACAGCCGTACTAATTATTGGTCAGTGGTACCTGAACTTGCCGCTAAAAAGGGAATGCCACCGGTACGCAATGATGTTTTCCTGGATGATGTCCATACACTCGCTCATGTGAATCGGCAACTTACAAAAGTGGTTGAGTGGCTGGACGAGCACGATACATGCGTAACGATTGGGCACGTTGGCGTGTCTGGCATGTATACATCCTCGGCTCTTCATTCATCGGTTCCCAAGCTAAAGGAGCACGCCAAATTTGTGGGTATTAGCGATTTGGTGCGTGCTGTATGGGGATGGACTGGAGACCCAGCCACCAACACTACCATGCCGTCAGATGCGCAATAATGCCTTCGGCAACAGCTTCAGCAATGCTTTTTTGACCGCGATCCCCGGAAAGCATGGCTCTGTCCTGTTCGTTACTGATAAATCCGGTTTCCACAATTACAGCGGGATGCTGGATTTTATTCAGAAGATAAAAGGGTTTTCCGTACACTGTTTCTCTATTCATGCAAAATAAGCGGTTTAATGAATGCTGAATCCGTTCAGCCAACAGATAGCTGCTGCCTTCATCCTGATACAGCACAATGGGTCCACGTTTTTCGGTACGTTTGGTCCAATTGACATGCAGGCTTACAACCAAAGCGGTGGGCAGTTGTTCTGTTAGACTTTTACGTTGAGCCAGGTCTTTAAGGTGCCGGGATTTGGACTGCAACCAACGGTTATCGTCACTCAGTGCGTAGTCCTTGTCCCGATTCAGGACAGCAGGGTAACCCTGGGAGCGTAAGATCAAGTACAGCTTTTGAGCAATGGCGAGATTGATATCTTTTTCCAAAAGCCCTTTGTGACTTGTTCCACCATCCACACCGCCATGGCCTACATCAATCAGGACAACGGGCTTGGCAAAAGCGTGATAGGACGAATGTACGTTGGATGGACCCTCTGTATACTTGTTCGGTTCGCTACTTTTCTCGTTGGGCTGAGCAGCTGTATAGGTAAATGGGGCAAATACAGCACTGCAAAGGATGCATAGACTCAACCCCAGCCCTGTCAGCCATATCTTGTTTAACTTTTTATTCCGCACGTTCTATTCCTCCAGTGGACGAATTGATTGTTTACTGAAAAACCATGCATAACAGACATCAAACCTAAAGCAGCTTAGCTGCCTTCAAACATAACAATTAACCTTGAGGTAACCGTTATGTTGAAGATAGTATGTTCCATTTAAGGGAAACCATGCATAGTTATTCCCACAGGGGTTAGACCTTTTGGAAAATGAGCAAGCTAGTTGTATCTGCACCTAACGTGTAAATCCGATATTTCCAAGCAATGTGAATGGACATGATAGGGGCAGAATAGAGGAGGTCATGGAGGATGGCGAAGAGTGACGAACTGGTGACGTATATTACGCAGCGAATTGTTCGCTATATGGAAACGCCGCGTGATGTTCGACGCAGTCAAAAACAAGCCAGAGAGCCGTGGGTGAGCAAATGGTTTGGCATGTTGCCTCTGGCTCTGAAAATGTGGATGAAATCCACACGCAGAGAACGAAGAGAGCGACATTAAACTCGCCAAAGAGACCACAAGAGGCATAGGGGATGCCATTTGAGGTCTCTTTTTGTGTTGTAGGGATCATTCCGAATCATTTTGCGTGTTTCTTAATAACTAAGAGTCCAAACGAAAAAATTCACCAGCTGACAATAACTGTTTTAAGGGTACAAATCGGGACAGTCCATGATGGTAGGTTAACGCATATAAATTGGGTTGGGACGGATGATCTGGGGATATCCAGGACTGATACCCACTAATGGATAAGGGACCTCCAAAGGCAAAATTGATACCTGTGGCAGAAAATATAATACGCGGTGAAATACTCAGTGTATCCATAAATTGGGCTGTGTTACGGACAGAAAGTTTTTGCTTGGGTTGAAGCCAACCCAGATCGTCATAGGGATCAAAAGGAGCAGACGAGACCGTAACCACTTGCGCCTTTGTTTTCAAAAAGGGTACAGATGAAGAGAATGCGTTGTTCTGGAGCTTATGTTTCCAACTCTCATCTGCCACTTCTACAGGTAACGGATCACCAGTCACAGCATCAATACATATTTCGCTGCCTGTAGAGGAACGCACCAGCCAGTAGGCTAGTAGCGGTTCCTCATACATAGGTGTGATTTGCAGCTTGTCGATAGATGAAAGATCAGTATCTGTGAGCAACACCAGGGATTGACGAAGTACAGCCATACTATAAGGCCCGCCCGGACCATTCCCGTATTCGTTGAGTTGATATGCGCCATTGGAGTCTGAGCCGATAATCAGGTAGCCGATGTATTCTCCCGCACGGTTTACT
>NZ_WUDQ01000211.1:0-5878 GCF_009827695.1 Paenibacillus sp. OT2-17
TTCAGCTATTTAGAAGCCTTGCCACTCCATAACTCCACTCTGTCCTTCACCAGTTGCGTGTATTGCTGTTCCATTTGGACAGCTCCGGCGGCATCCAGTTCTTTAATCATGTTGTCGTATACCGTATCAAAATTGGAAGCCGGTGCTAAAATAGCTTCCGGTATACGTTTGCGGATAATGTCTGTCGTTTTTTTGAATGTAACGTTATAGCTGGATTCATTGTCTGTTGTCAGGTTATAGGCTGCGCCCCAAGGCTTTACATCAAATTCTTTCTTGTCCGGGAACAGATCTTTCCACGTTTTTACGCCATACGCTTTAAGTGATTCTTTCTCCGGCTTCGAATAAGCCGCGATAATTTGTTCCGGGAATTTGGCAGTATAGTAGTTACCTGTAGGGTCCTTCACGCCGTCACCATAGTGTCCGCTGATGAGCGTGTACAAATCTATACCCGTAGATTTATTGAAGTTGGTTGTATTGTTCGTTTTTTGTTCCAGTACATCAGCAGGAATGACACGTTTGCCGTCTTTAATTTCATAATGCTTGCCTTCGATCCCCCAGTTCACTAGCACCTGTCCTTCATCGGAAGCTAAATAATCAAGGAATTTAATAGCCCGCACCGGGTCCTTGCAATTCTCTGTAATACCTACTCCATAACCGGACGTGAAGCCCGTATCCTGAAAGGAACGATCCTTGTATTCCTCCGAAAGTGTAACTGGAAAATGCGCGTAGCTGGATTCGGATTTACCTGACGCTTTTAACGCATTTTCGGCATCCTGATAACCCCACTCCTGGTCGATCAGACCGAGGACACGGCCGCTGGCAATTTTGGATTTGTATTGATCACTTTTTTGCACAAATGAATCTTTATCGAGCAGTCCTTCATTGTACATGTGGTTCAACCAACGGAAATATTCCTTTTCTTCCGGACGTTTGTAATGAAGCTTCGCTTCAAATGTTTTGGGATCAATAAAATATTCACCATCATCCGGCGCTCCAGTCGTCTGGAAGGCAGGATTCGTTACGGTAATCATAATTCTCCAGTCGTCTGCATCCAACGTGAGTGGGATCGTTTTTTTGCCATTGATCGTCGGATGTTTGGCTGCATAGGTTTTGAGTGCGTTTTCATAATCCTGTAGCGTTCTTACCTTTGGATATCCTAGCTCCTTGAGCACCTTATGCTGAATTTCAAATCCCCCCGTCGCGTCAAAACTCTCCTGTCCCACACCTGCATACGTAGGAAGGACATAGATGGATTGATCTTTATTACTGTATTTCAAACGATCCATATAGGGTCCATATAGCTTTTTGAGATTGGGTGCATGATCGTTGATCAGATCTGTCAGATCAATCATGGCCCCCGCATCCACAAGCTTGTTAATATTCGCTTTAGGAGAAACCAAGTCCGGGTATTCTCCACTTGCTGCCATCAAAGCAATTCGGTCATCTCCACCTCCACCGCTGACATCAAATTCCGCATTCAAGGTTACACCTGTTTTTTTGGTGATTTCCTTGCCTATTTCATCCTTCATTCCGTTCCATTGTGGGCTTGTATCTGCTCCGAAGAAGCTAAACGTAATCGGGTCTGTGCCGCTGGATGTGCCTTCCTTCGCTGCTTTATCGCTTCCTCCACAACCTGCGAGTGCGGTAAGGGACACCGCGAGCAAGGGAATCAGTGCAAATCTGGACCAGTGTTTTTTCATGTATAAATCCTCCTATATTCCTATGATGACTTCTCCTGCAAATAACTGCTATTTTACTACCGGAATCCTGTCTTTTATGATTTCACTGCCCCCAGTGTCATCCCGCCTACAAAATATTTTTGCAGGAACGGATATACCATCAGGATGGGGAGCGTAACCGTAATCGTGATTGCCATTTTAATCGACTCTGGTGAAATTTGAGCCATTTGCTTAGCCATATCGTTACTATTCGTCATACTGGAGCCGCCTTGCTGCGTACTTTGCAGTATCTTCATCAGCTCATACTGTAGCGTCGTCCATTGCGGCGCCCCACCATTATACAAATACGTATCAAACCAAGCATTCCACTGACCTACTGCCAGAAAAAGAGCAATCGTTGCCAATACTGGTTTGCACAGCGGCAAAATAATTCTCCAGTAAATCGTAAAATCATTCGCCCCATCGAGTTTGGCTGACTCCTGCAACGCATATGGCAAACCGTCCATAAAGGAACGAATGACAAACACGTTAAATGCGCTAATTAAGCCTGGAAAAATGTACACCCAAAACGAACCCAGCAGATGCAGATCACGCATCAAAATAAACACGGGCACCATCCCGCCAGAAAAATACATCGTCAACGCCAAAAACGTAGAAATAAACTTACGAGCGCGAAACTCGACCCGACTCAATGTAAAAGCAAGCATAGACGCGCAAATCAATCCGAGTACTGTTCCGACCAAAGTACGAAGAATAGATATTTGCAGTCCCTGAAGAAGGCCATCGTACTGGAAAATCGTTTTGTAATTTTCGAGCGTAAATTGGCGGGGCCATATATAAATTCCACCGCGAACCGTGTCCGTTGAATTGTTCAGGGAAATCGCAAGTACGTTCAGAAACGGGTACAGCGTCAACACCACGATCAGAGCCATGAGGATATAATTGAACAGGTCAAACAGCTTCTCAGACCGGGTAGCATTAAATGCCTTATTCGTCATTTCGCTTCTCCCTCCCTACATGATGCTTTCTTTGGTCAGTTTTTTGAATATACCGTTCGCCGTAAACAACAGCAAAATGCTAACCAGTGAGTTGAAAATACCAATTGCCGTCCCATAAGAGAAGCGACCCAAATTAATCCCGTAATTGAGCGCGTACAGATCCAACACCTCGGAATAATCCGTCACGAGACTATTGCCAAGCAAGAACTGCTTTTCAAAACCATTGCTCACCAGATGCCCAATCGCCATAATGAACAGAACGGCAATCGTCGAGCGGATACCCGGCAGTGTAATATGCCACATCTGTCTCCAGCGGCTCGCTCCATCCACGCGCGATGCTTCATACTGTTCTTGATCAATTCCGGTGATTGCAGCTAAATAAATAATCGTATTCCAACCTGTCTCTTTCCATATGTCGGAAGCGGTTACAATGTACCAGAACCAGCTCCCCTTTGCCATGAACTGAATCGGCTCATCCACAATATGAAGCGCTACCAATATATCGTTGACAATGCCTCCGTCAATGGACAGCATTTTCGTGACCAATCCAGCCACAACTACCCAGGATACAAAATGCGGGAGGTAGGATATCGTCTGTACAAACCGTTTGAACAACATACCACGCAGCTCATTTAACAGAATTGCAAAGAAGATCGGTACGACAAAACCAAATATAATCCCCATCAGGCTCATCGCCAGTGTATTACGTAATACTAGATAAAATCGTTCGTCCTGAAATAACTCAATAAAGTTATTCAGCCCTACCCATTTCTGGTCCGTAAAGGATTTAGCTGGCTTATAATTTTGAAACGCCATCGTCCAGCCCCAAAGCGGAAGATAGCTGAAAACAAACACCCATATGACGAAAGGAATGGACATAAAATAAAGATACTTTTGCTGCTTCACACTGTCCCACAAGCCTTTTCTACCACGTTCAGGCTTCGGGCCGCGAGCCTTGCGTGGTCTTCCCCGATTGGATTCAGGAATCACAGCACTATTGTTGGAAGCGGTTTCAGTTGAAGATTCCATAACAAGCTCCTCCTCATCTCTAGATACTATTATCATACTTTGCTGGCTTGGAAGCGGGTACCCGACGAATTAGGAGAAAAATCAGTTCAAAATTAGATATATGGGATGAAAAAAATTACATTCGTGCCACTACGCATGCGGATGGTGCTTCCCTCGCTGTTGTCCCCGGATTTCTTGAATAAGCAACCAAAGGTAGAAATCCGGGGACAAAGGCGACCGCTTCGCTTGTCCAGCACCATTCCGCCTGCTCCGTTCTCATGTAAATTTTCTGAGAGAAGTCTTGTAAAAAACAAAAGATCAGCAATGTAAGCTGATCAGAGGTAAAGGATAAAGGATAATGCATATTGCACCACAGGTGGATGATGGTATATATACAGACTGTCGCAATTAACCTAATTGATTAAAGGAAAAAAATAGCTTTCTAGCATCAAAGTGCTAGAAAGCTATTTTGATTTATTTTACCGTGATCGTCCCGAAGTACATGTACATGCCACAATTATACTCATATACCCCTGGCTTCAAATCCTTGACGGTAAAATAATTATTTTCGTGATCCAGGTAAACGTCCATTCCGATCTTCAACGACTGCACTTCATCAATGCAAGTAAAGGATGTCATTTTCTTGAAATTGATTTTGGTTGGAACGCCGGATTTCACTTCAATATTTTTAGGATAGAAACCGTCCCCTTTTACACCCACTGTAACAATCTCATATTTGGTCTTGTCTGGCTCTTCCTGAGCTTGTTTAGGTTGACTCGCCGGAAACGACGACACGCTCCCCTGAAAATAAAACAAGACAAACCCGCCCATGCTCAGGGCTACAAAACCAATCAGCATCAAATGCCAATGCTTAGAGATAAGTGCTTTCATTCATATCAGCCCCTCCAGTTGAGTGTCTACAGTTGAGTGTCTACATGTGACGCATCAACTCTAACCAGTATATAAAAGTTAATCAAAATTTTATATACCTCATTTCACAGGCTCGGATGATCCAGCTCATACAGGTTGCGGTATCGGGGCTGCTCCTGCCAAAGCTTTTCATGACTGCCCCGCATGGAAATGACCCCTTTTTCCATAAAAATCACCTCGTCCATATGCTCCATTCCTGTCAGATGATGCGTGATCCAGATCAATGTTTTGCCTTTCAGCACACGAAACATCGTCTGCATGAGTTCATGCTCTGTCAGTGGGTCAAGTCCCACTGTTGGCTCATCCAGCAAAACAATCGGGTGATTTTGCAGCAAAATCCGCGCCAGTGCAATTCGCTGTTTTTCTCCACCGGAAAAACGAAGCCCCGTCTCCTGCATTCGGGTATCGTAGCCCTCCGGCAAAGAATCAATTAGAGTTCCAAGCCCTACCTGCTCTGTTACTGCACGAACCTCATCCAGCGTAGCATCGGGTCGTCCCAGCCGAATATTGTTCGCTACCGTTGTATCGAATAAATACGGCTGCTGGTTTAGCACCGCAAATAAACTGGAGTATGCTCCACCTGTATATACGGGAATCCCTGCGACAGTGACGCTACCTTCATCAGGCTGCAATGCTCCCTGAATCAGGTTCAGCAGCGTGGACTTGCCCGCACCACTGCGGCCAAGCAATGCAACCTTGCCCCCCTGCGGTACGTGCAGGGAGATATTACGCACGCTCCATTCCTGCGTTGCCGCATAGCGGTAGCTTACGTTGTTCAGCAGCAGGTCTCCTCCGAGGCCCAATCGCATAGCGGTAGCCTGTTCCTCTAGAATGTCTGCTGTTCCGCCTGCTCCCGGTGTAGGTGTGTCTTTCTCCGAATCCTTTAACCGTCGAAGTGAATCCTGATACTCCGGTGCATGAACCACCGCTTCTCCAGCGCGAACGAAGGCATCCAGCAATGGAAAAGCCACAAGGGCAAAGGATGCCAGCCATGTGGCTTCTATACGATTCTGTGCTACCAGTCCCCCGGCCCACACAGTCATAATCACAATCCCGCCGCCTACAACGCATTGTGCGATCCAATGAGAACGCCACTCGCTCCGGCGAAGTGAATTCTCCATCACGGCAGCCCTATTGTGCCGTTGTGTAAAGGTACTCAGGAAATGCCCAGTCCGTCCGCTCAGCACCAGATCACTCATGCCGAACAGAGCATCCGTCAGCTCCTGATAGGCTTTACTCCGTTCCTGCTTGAACATTCGCCGT
>NZ_WUDQ01000212.1:0-5867 GCF_009827695.1 Paenibacillus sp. OT2-17
CAAACAATTATGTTCTCCTGAACGGATTCAGATGACCGAGGAGGGTAAGTTCTGTACGATCGAACTTATGTGGCTCTATTCCGAGCATCTGGAACCACCGATGCTCGTCAGCGTTACCTTAGCCTCATTGATAGAATTAGGCCGCCGCGGAACGGATAGGCCATTAACGGCGCACACTGTCGACTTTTCTCTCCCTATGGGTAAACTTCCGGCACTTGAGGCTTTTTTCGGTTGCCCTGTCCGGGTTGGATCAGGACGAAGCCGATTAACTCTCCACCGAAGCGACCTTGATCGTCCTTTTATCTCCTATAACGAAGCTGTATACGGTGGCTTTTATTGTGAGCTTCACATCATTCTGATGATCGGATTGGCCATGGTATGGGTTCCTGCTCAAACAAACGGCCTCAATCAATTGCCGCCTAAATTGTATCCGCACGGAACGGCGGTTATGAATACTGTACAACAAGTCATCGGAGCCGTCGCTACAGCCGCCTCCATCAGCATTCTGTCAAGCGGCATGGATCATTATTTACATACCTCTGCTGAAACCTCTGCTGTGTCGAACCAGATGGCGGAATTGGCAAATGCAATGACGGTGGGGTCGGAGCATGTGGTTTGGTTTGCAATGATCGTAGCGGTGATCGGTCTGGTGATCTCGTTCTTTATCCGCCGAGTGATTGTAAGCCAAGCTTCAGCGGTAACTTCACCGCATTAATCATTTTTATTCAATCGGAGGAAAGTAGCCTGGGCGCTAGGAGATTTGATTCAGGCGGAAAAAGATAAACATTGGGGACTGTCGGAGGCGGGCGTGGGAACCATTCGACGCGCGCATTCCGTTCAGCCGCTCACGGCCATCAAGAGCGATTCGTTGTGGTGGAGATGTCCGGAAGACGAACTGCTGCCTACGTTAGAAGAACTCAGTATTGGCTTCGTGCGTACAGCCCATTGGGAAAGGGTTACCTGAGCGGAACTTAGCGGCTTTTTTGTTTTGAGGAACCAAGTTTTTTTCCGAGTTGAGGACAAGAACTTGGTTCCTTTGCCGAAAAGGGAACTCGGTCCGATTACCGACTTGATTAACACCTAATAGCAAACAAGCCAGGAAGACTGTAGGAAGAGACGATAGCGTGATGGTATTCATACTCGTTGCAGAAAATTTTAGGATGATTCGTTGAAATCATGGAACTAATGTCATTCAGTGGGTCGACAGTTGTTTTACATTGAAGGGTCACGTTGTTCTCAATTGGATCGCGCCCCATCCGAAAGCTATTCACTGTTGCTTTTATATCTGCAAATGCAAAAGGAATCCTGAAATAGTAATTTGAGTTCAGAGATACAAAAAGAACTTCTCGTACCGGCTGACGAAAAAGCCTAATGATATCTATAGAATACCAGTTATCCCAAGTGTCTCAAGCGCCAGCAGAAATGACTGACCATACATACCAATACTTACTGCAACACGCACATATCTATGAATGAGGGCATGAAAAAGAAAGCGGTATAGGAATCATTGAAAAAAAATTATAATTTTGTGCTGCTGAATGCTGGCACCCTTTATGATTTTACCGCGCTATTCTTTGTGACGCATAAACATAAACAGCTTCCATGCACTTTTTTGCGTTCACCATATAGACCGTAAAAGGCAACTATATCAACTGTGAAATCGGTTGTATGATTCCCTTGCTCATTCGCACGGATTGCGTAGAAGAAGTTTGGACAAAGACTTAAATAAAAATGTCTTCTTTGGATTCAAAATTTCGGTAATAAGCCTGTTTGGAAACTTCATCAGATTAAGGTTTTTCGCCGTATTCTTTACCGAATTCCTCCATCTTCTCAAGGATCGGTAGTAATTTGATTCCCTTGCCTGTTAATGAATACTCTACTCGCGGAGGAACTTCCGGATAAACATTACGTTTAATAACTCCATCGTTCTCCAACTCTTTAAGCTGCTTTGTGAGAGAGCCTTGTGATAAACCTCCAAGAAATTTTTTTATATCCGTATAACGGCGTTTTTCTCCTTTTAAATACCATAATATAAAATATTTCCAACGTCCTGAAAGAACATTTTGGGTAAATGCTATCGCGTACATATCCCTTTTTTCATCCATAAATTCTTTATCAAATCCTTCATTACAGACCCTCATTGATATCACTCCTAATCTTAAGGTACAAAAAGTTGTACTATGTTCATTTATATTGCCCTCTTTGCAAATGGACATAATGACTTTATGATTGTGTCAACAAACCAAAACAATTAATTTTAATTAACCTAAAATGCGAAAGGATAATGTTCTTGTTTTCGTTTTATAGTTTAATAGGGTAACTAAGATTACGTATATTTAGTAAGCTAAATAAATATAACACAGAAAGGAGTTACTGATAAGTGAATACAGGAAATAGACTACAGCTTTCGATTTTAGACTTCGTTCATGTCTATAACGGAAGTGATGCTAAGAAAAGTCTCCAAAACATTAGGACTTCTGCAGCTGATGGCTGGACCATGTGGGCATTGCTAAGGTCCAGAGAATTATTGGGGGAAATGATTTTCCAGAGCAATTAGATAACCTTCTTTCCTTTTTTGACTGTAACTTTAAAGAACCTCATGAAAGGGAGATCATTCAACAATGGAAGGAAGAAAGTTAAAAATAGGAGGGATTATTGATGGCGTTGGTTGGAATTACACGGGATGGAGACACCCCGCTATTCCAGCAGATGCCAGTGAAAATATTGATTACTACGTTCAAAAAGCCAGGCAACTTGAACAGGGAAGGTTCGACCTCATCTTTTTAGCAGACGTAAGTCATATTGGACCTGGCATGATACCACACTATCTAAGCATGTTTGAGGGCGTATCTATTTTGTCTGCATTGAGTATGGTGACTCATTCCATTGGCTTGACCGCAACAATAGCTACTTCATATGCTGATCCATTTACTGTTGCTAGACAAATAGTCTCACTCGACAAGATTAGCAAGGGCCGATCAGGATGGAATGCGATCACCTCTAATCCGGGAGGGTTAGCCAATTACAGTCCGTCCCATTTAAGGAAAGCAGATCTTTATCCCATGAAAAAGGAGTTTTTAGAGATTGTTGAAGGCCTCTGGGATTCGTACGAAGACGATGCATTCATACGTGATAAGAAAAGTGGGGTATTTTATGACCCGAGTAAGATGCATCCAATAAATTATACCGGGAATTACTTTTCAGTGGAGGGACCATTAAATGTTAGTCGATCTCGACAAGGCAGACCGGTCATCTTTCAAGCCGGTACTTCCTTGGAATTCATGGATATAGCTGGACAGCATGCCGAAGTCATCGTGGCTCCTGGAGATCAGTTTGAATATCTTAAGAGATTCACTGCTGAACTTAAAAGAAAAGTGCAAAATCAAGGGCGTTCACCAAACGATCTACTGATTATGCCTTCACATAGCCCCATCGTTGGTGAAACGGAAAAAGAAGCCTTAGAAAAGCTAAGGGAAATCGAATCATGGATGCCTAAAGGTTATAGATTGCCAAAGCCTCAATTGATGGGAGTTGCGGAGAATGTTGCAGAAAAAATAGAACATTGGTATCAAGAAGGCGTCATGGATGTCTTGCTGATTAGACAAGATTATCCAGCAGGATTTGAGGACTTTATTAAATTGGTTGTACCCATATTGCAAGATAAAGGCATATTTCGAAAGGAATATGAGGAGAACACACTTCGGGGGAATTTAGGGCTACCTTACCCTGAAAATAGGTATAAGAAGTAATAATAAAAAAATCAATTAAACTAGAGGTGAAATCATTGATGAAAAACCGAATTACAGAACTACTGGAAATAGAGTATCCCATTATTTCAGCTGCTATGACATGGGTCACTTCCGCGGAATTTGTTGCAGCAGTATCCAATGCAGGTGGACTGGGTGTGTTGGGGCCAAATGCTGGCCAAACGGAAAAAGCAACGAGTGCAGAGGATATGGCAGATCGACTAAACAAGGAAATTCGCAAGGTTAAAGCATTAACGAATAAACCATTTGCAGTAAATTACATTTTCCCAATGGGAGGGACTTCAGAAGACCCATTTACTAATGCAGTTTTTGATGTATTGGTTAAAGAAAATGTCAAAAACGTTATCGCCATTGGACAACATGTGGTCGATCGTGAACTGAAACGACTTAAAGAACATGACATTAAAGTCGTTTACAGAGACTTAAGTCCGACTGTAGAAAAGCTTGTAGAAGCTGAGAAAACAGGAGTGGATGCCCTTATCGTTACAGGTTATGAGGCTGGTGGTCATATGAGTGATTATAAAATTAGTACGCTTTCCCTTGTTCCACAAATCACTTCTCTTGTAAAAATCCCTATAATTGCTGCCGGAGGGATTATAGATGGTCGGGGAGCGAAAGCAGTACTATCTATGGGTGCAGAAGGTGTATATATGGGAACAAGGTTTATAGTGACCAAAGAAAATCCGGCTAGTATGGAAACAAAGAAAGCCATCATTAAGGTAAAAAGTGAAGAGTTTATTGAATTTAAATCAGGTACAGGACATTTGAGAACCATTCCTACAGAAGCGGGCAAAAAAGCGTTAGAACTCATTAATCAAGGAAAGCCTGCAGAAGCATACAAATATTATGGAGAAGGGTTCAAAATAGGAATGTTAGATGGCGATCTGGTTAATGGGACCGTAAGTGTATCCGAATCAGCCGGTGGTATTCAGCAAATTCTAACGTGTCAAGAAGTAATTGATGAAATTGTTAAAACCATCGGATGAAGATCTCAAAATAATTTTTGACTACAGTTTGCCCCTGATCAAATTCGGATAAATCTAATTCAACCAGGACCTATACAAACAAACATTGTATCTAAAGCTCTAAGTGAAAAAGAAATTGAAGAACGGGTACAAGAAGTTCCCATCAAAAGATTAGGGCAGTCTCAAGAGGTATCTAACCTTGCTTTGTTTCTTGCGAGTGATGAAGCCTCTAATATAACGGGTGCTGATCATGTAATTGATGGAGGATTGTCTGTGATGTGACGTAACATTGAATTGAGTTAGTATATGAGGCCATCTATGCTTGCTAACTCTTTTTATTTAGATAATAACATTGGAGGAGATATTCATATGAATAATACCCTTGAATTACTTCATAATCATACGTCCATACGTTCCTATACAAATCAACCATTGTCACAAGAACAACGAGAAGTAATCTTTAAGGCAGCTAATCAAACATCATCATTTAGTCTTTTACAGGCCGTTTCTATCATTAGAATTACAGATCCAGATCTTCGAAGAAAAATGATGCAACTTTCGGTTAATCAACCTTATATTGAAGAAGCCGCAGAGTTCTGGATTTTTTGTTCAGATTTCCACCGGAATCATCAAATCGCCCCTGAAGTTGACCTTGAATATATAGAATTTCTTTTAATCGGTTCATTTGATGCCGGGCTTATGGCGCAAAATGCTTTAACCGCAGCAGAATCTATTGGACTTGGTGGCGTTTTTATTGGTGGTGTGAGAAGTAACATTAATGAATTATCTGAAATTTTGAATTTACCGAAGTATGTGATTCCTTTGGTGGGACTATGTATTGGTAGTCCATCTGGAAATAAACCTGAACTCAAGCCAAGGTTGCCTAAATCCATGGTTTTACATGAAAACCAGTATCAAACACTCGATAAACTGAAATTAGCAACTTATGATAAGACCATGTTGAAGTATTATGAAAATCGGTCTGTAAGCGCGCCTTTCACAGTGAAAAAAGTAAAAGGATGGAGTGATCACATTCATGATCATCTCCAACGAAGCATTCAGCCACAAATGATGGACTATCTCCACAAACAGGGATATGCCAAAAAATGAAGCAGGGAAGAAACTTTTTTGACCA
>NZ_WUDQ01000213.1:0-5866 GCF_009827695.1 Paenibacillus sp. OT2-17
TGTACCTTCATATGCACCCATGTCTTAAACCTCCTTTATTTGTCGTTCATCTTAATATATGTATAAATACGTTCAGTGATAGGGCATGCAGGTAAACAAAACAAAGGCTCACACCCAGATAAACCGGTAGAGCCTAATAATCTTTATAAAAGAATTAATTTCAAGATGATTACCAACAAAATGAAGAGTGCCAAGACAGCAGCTATCGATGTCCAAATCTTCCCGGCCGTCTCTTCGTAGCCTCTTTCTATTCCTCTCACACGTAACGCCTCCTTTGTTTACTCCACAGGCTATGCGAGGTCTTGTTTATGGGATGGACTTCTAGGAAAATAAAAACACTTTACCAGCGTATCCAGCAAGGTGCCACTGATGAAGAACCTTTACTATTGCCACAACTAAAGAACAACAAGAAGGACTCCTACAGCATTTAGCTGATAGAGTCCTTCTTTATATCTGCCTTAATTCAATTTAATTGCATTGAGTTATGGCTTCGAGTATATATTTTTCACTCCTCAAGACTCAATTAATGAATTCTACTATATTCCAAAACAATAAACATCCCGTCAGCGCATGCCAGTAGGGTATCACCCATTCTTTCGGATTATGCAACGGTTTGGTGATATTTCAAAAGAATTTATGTAAGGTCAGGCTACTCGCCTTACGATATTAAACGTACTGTCCAGTTCCAAGTACCTTGGCTTGTTACTTTGATCTTATCCCCAACGATAAAAAAGGCCGTATTTGTGGTGGAATCCCCGAAGAAGCCCTTGTACCACTCTTTGCCTGGCTAATCGATTAAACCCTTAGGCGCGTTCCAGTGCCACCCCACATATCTATATTTGCTCCTTCAAAAACTTCAAGAAAATTCCTCTTAACATTAGATGGCAAGTAGAACTAACGTTTCAGTTAGTTATAGGGTTCCCAGTTCGTATCGCGTATATCTTTATCTGAGGCTTTTCTCACAAACTCTATGCATTTTTCTTCGCAAGCGCCAAATACTTTATAATTTTGCTGGCCCTGTCTTAAAGATACTATGTTTGCCCCACCATCATAATCAGGATCTGCAAACTGAATACCATCATCTTCCCAAAAACAAATTTCACAAATATCATAGGTTCCAGGCGGTTCATCGTTTAAGGTTTTGTAACCACAGCAAGGACAAGTATATTTTCCCACCGCTATAAGACCTCTCCTTATTATGTATCTATTTTTTGTTCTGTCAGCCAGTTATGTGAGTCCTTCATTACTTGTAATTTAAGGAGATAGGAAGATCTCTTTCGGATAAATCGCTTTAAACATCAATATATCGGTCTGTATATCCTGTCTGTATCTGTATCAATCACATAACCAACCTCTGTGTCATCTTCAAAACGCAATCGATTAAAATTATGAAGTCGACAAAATATATCAGGTAAATCTCTAATATTAAGAGTTATTATTTTTGCTTGTATATACTTTTGATATAGTTCTTCTTGTGTGCATTGGTGACCAGTAATCAAATTTTGAAAAAAGTAACCTTCAATTTTAATAATCATAAAATCACCACTGGTGGTTAACCATTCTTTATAAATTTAGAATACTTACATAACAATTACTCAACTAAAGCGCATATTAACTTAACCTTAGTGAACAAATTAAAGCTCCCTTTCTAACACATTTGCTATGATAACTTCTATTTTTCTATTAATTTATTGAATATTTCTCTATCTTTGGAAGTAAAGTCGGAAATCCGTTTCTTTTGCTCGTACGTGTTGGTACTTGAATCCAATTTAATGAAGCCTTTTTCACCAACCACGTATACGATATTTTTTTCTATTTTATAAGACAGAACGTTATCAATCACTGAATTTGGAGCTTCAATTTGATGAGTGTATAGTATTGGAGGCTCACCGGCTCCTCCTCCTCTGTAAATCTGAAAAGTCCCATCTCCAAAAAACTCTAACGTATCTTTGCCATATGGGTACTTCCTGATCGTGTCGTCTCCAGAATTTGCCAGAAAAATTAAAGTAGTAGCTATAACTAGTAGAGAGATCAAAATGTAGATGTATCTGCGCTTCATCTGCACTTCACACCTCACTTCCAAGCCTTTTTTGTATCAGTTACTGTAACATAAGATGTATACTCATTGAGTGTTCCCCATGATTCCATTAAATTTGTTAGGTTGGCCGCAGCCCAACCGAGCTTGTTGTCGCCAGTAAACATTTGTTTAAAATTATATTCAAAATTATATTTATCATAATATATTGTAGTAATTTCCCATTGTCCTTTTACATATGTTCCATCTATTTTGTACTTCATTTTGTGAAAAGCGTTATACAAATCTCTGTCACTTTCAATTGCAATAGACCCCTCACTTGAAAAACTTTTAACTTTTTTGTCGTTAGCTTTTTGTACTGCTTTATCAATTACATACATATTATGTTCTTTGGATTTTTTAATTTGCTGCGCCTCATACGACCACTCATTAAAGTGTAAATGTCCTGGTTTGTAATCAAGGGAATGTTGAAGTAAATTGGCTGTGATGTCCCCGTACTTCTTTCGAGCTATAGGAACAGCTACTAATGTAAATGCTTTACGATCAGGAAAATGTATTACAGTGTCTGTCGAATCTTTTACCTTCTCTACGCCTCGTACCCAAGTCTTTTCTAGTTCTACCATAGGATTTTCAAACGGAAAAGTATTATTTCCTGCATACACTAACATATTCTTACTATATGCGCCTTCTAGTATTTTTTTGCGAGACATCAGGCTGATCCTGTTCTCTTGTTTCCTTAAGTTCTAACTGAGGAGTGTACTGAATTTTTCCCAATTGATCTTCTTTTTGTTTTAAAACAAGTTCAAACTCAAGAATCTCTTTGCTGGTATCAATTTGTTCTTGATACTTATCTACATAAGCGTGTGTAAACGTAATATCACGGATCGCGTTTTCATTTCTCACGACTTGGATGTTACATTTTCGATAGTAGTCCTCACTATCAGGTTTATATTCTGTGTTTTCCCATGTGTACAGCATGTTGGAATTATCCGCATTGCATATAACTGAAGGAAGCGAATGAAGCGGAATTTTGCTTCGAATATGTAGCGAATGAGCCAAGTTTGTAGACTTAGCTGAAAGGTTTATGGAACTATTATTCTTATAAGTAAAGCCAGTGATCTCACCTTTTATAAACTCGATTGGTTCACCACCGGATTTACGTTCTATTCTTAATGAAATGCTCATTGAGATAATCTCCTCTATTAATTCAATCTATTTTCGCAGGAAAAATTTATGAAAAATAATTTCCAAATATTAATATATACGAAAAATATTAAATAGTAAACATATTTTAACTTGGTAAAGGACGTAAAAAAGACCCGGTTACCTAGGGCCTTTTATGTACTTGCAGAAATAATATCCTCCAACTTAATCCAGCTAAAATCATCCTCACCGCGTGACAGCCGTACGTGAGTTGTAGGAATCTATTAGCGCTTGTTCGATTAGCTGCACTTCCTGATCATCCAACTCTGGCTTGCCGCGCCCTTGACGGTCTTTCATGAGCTTTAGATACGCTTCCTTATGTTCCAGTATGAAGATGCAGCTGCTTTCCCATAATCCATTACCTTCGAGTCTTTTTGACATGTATGTAGGCTCCTGATGTGTTATGCACAAATTATATTCTGAGTACAAAAAATAAACTCCAGATCATTGGAGGTTTAATAACGTATAATGCCTATTTCCAGACGAGGAAAATGTAATGATCTTTTGGTCACCATCCCAGCCCTCTATGATTACAATATAGAGCGCATATCGCTCTTGTTGTCCCCTTCTTCCCAAAGCCAGCAACCGCGCGCCTTTATGTCCACTACACTGCTACCTGTCTTTATCTCCAGTTCCATCATGTTGGGCACCCGTCTTCGCTCAGCAGAATTATTGTAGAGTATTGGAGTAGCGTTCGATATCAGGTAACAAAGCGTTCAACTTTTTTGTTACCCGGCGTTTCCGTATACTATACAGATCAGAACAATGAACGACGAAAGTGGACACAACTATTATGCAACAACAATAGCGGAATAGACGGTTGCCAAAGTTACACTAAACTTTTGCAGAAGTTTACGATGGCGCACGTAAAGCCATGGAAAGAATATGGGGGCGATATTCCTGAGCCAATAGGATAAGACAAGAACAGCAGTAAATTTAATGTGTGTATTCCTAAAAGCCTACTCGTCCATTGTCAAAAGGGGCTACTGCCGAAAATTCTCCCTTGAACCAGCATTGCCTTTACAAATTGAGCGAATGAGGGATTTACAATAAAGTTCGGACCTCCCCCCCATTAACCCAGCCTAAACAGACGCATCGCAGTTCGTGCCAACCTCAAACGGCAGGTCATTCACCCCATTGGTGCCAAGATGCCAAAGGCTGAGGATAGCTGCGAGTTCCCAAAAAACAGTGTTCAATAAAGCGTACAATCGCAGCACGTTAGTTACATTTAACTAATCAGGAAATTATCCAAGTAGGAGGAAATAACCATGGCATTTGAAGGTTATAGAGAAGACAAGCGAGAACATTGGTTTGACTGGCCATTCCCCTTGTCGGTATCAATACTGTATGTGGATGCGGATGTAGATCTAGATGTAGATGAAACAGAAACGAAATGGTACCTCATTGACGAACAAGAAAAACACTTGATCCGAATTAGGGATGAAAAACAAATTGAACTGCTTCATCACTGCATGTATGGAGTCTTGTTAAATGACGAGAAGATCAACTGGATTATTGATAAAAATGGCGGTAGATTTACCTATCATGATGGTGTGGAAGATTATATCAAATCCCAGAAAGAATACCTTGATACATTATAAGAGGCGTGAACAGTTAAAAGCTCTACCGACCAATTAAGGTTAGCAGAGCTTTTAAATTTATTTAGAATATTCACTTACTTCAAATGTTAGGATACGATCATATAGCATGTAATCCTTTCGGCTGCTGAATGGACCTTTATTATTATCGTGTTTATTAATGGCGTATGAAGCCGATCCAGAACCAGCCTGCTTGCCCTCATACCATGAGATAAAGTCATTGACCTCTTTCATGCTTAGGTCAAACTCCTTTTCCAAACCAGTTGTCATAGTAACCACCAGAATTGCACGGTCCCCAGTTGGTAGAGATGGATCAGTTGGTTCGGGAGTTGGTGCCGGCTCAGGTGTGGAACCGTCAATCTTCCCGAATATCTCTATAGTATTAACCGGAGAATTTGCCAATGTACTCTGACTTCCTCCAATAACGTAAATTTGTCCACCTAATGTTATAGCCCCTGCCCCACTTCTGGCTTGCTTTAAGCTAGCCTCAGGAGACCAGTTATTCTGTTCAAAATCAAAGGATTCTACTGTATTAAGTTCATAACTACGTCCACCTGCTTCAGTTTTTCCAGCAATAGCAAATATTTTATTGGAATAAATGACAGCTTGGGCCCCTCCACGTGCTGTCAAAAGATTGGGTTTAGTTGACCCGTTATCGTTATCAGGATCACATTCAAGAAATGTGTTTAGTGAGACATTTGAATTATTATCAATATGTCTACCTGCTACAAGATAGATTTTGTCCTTATGTACAACTGCAGAGGAACCATGAAGTGTATTCGGCATAGGTTTCTTCGTTGAACAGCTGTCGGAAGCCGGATCATATACTTGGACAGTAGCAACTGAACGCGTATTTGTTGTCATCCCACCAAACACATAAATCTTTCCCTTATACAAAACACTTGTCAACGAACCTAAAGCCAGCCTGCGGCATAGCTTTCCTAACACTCCATGTATCTGTCTGGGTATTGTAAACTTCAACATTATTTACTGAGGAGCCTCCTGTCCAGCTAAAGGCATTACCTGTATA
>NZ_WUDQ01000214.1:0-5861 GCF_009827695.1 Paenibacillus sp. OT2-17
CTACCTTCATCTCAACCGTATCTATGAATGAGAAGAAATCAACAAATTGAATATCAAGATCATTTTCTGACAGGTCCACACGGAGCTGATCCCCCGTCAGAAAGGCTATAAGATCCTTCGGAAGCTTGTAGCTTTTTAAAGCATGTCGTTTATTTTCCAGATTATGAAATGCTGGAGGCTCTACAGACTTTAAATACTCAGCCATTTCTACGTTTTTATTACTTAGTGCAATTGTATATGCCCGTTCTCCATCTTTTTCTGCCAGCGTCACATCAGCGCCTTGCTGAACCAAATACTTCACCATCGCAAAATCATTGTTGCGTGCCGCCACTGTCAAAGGCGTGGCTTTATAAGGATATACCATATTAGGGGCATTGAAATTAATATCTACGCCATGTTCCAATAGTAATGCTACTGTTTTCAGGTCATGCTTACTAACTGCGTTGCGGAGTGTTGCTCCAGCATGCTGCTTCATATCGAGGCCCAGCTCATGGATAAGCAGCATATTGCTTTTGTTACCGTAGTAGGCTTGCTCATAGGCACCGGATTTGACATGATTTTTCCCGTCCAGCTTGGCGCCATGGGCGACCACATAACGGACAATCTCTTCGGTACCATAGCGAACAGCCGTCAGGAATGCGGGATTATCCTTCACATTAAGTTGAACCCCCTCATCGACCAGTAGCTTCAAGACTTCCATTTGCTCAGTGATGAGTGTAATATCCAATGGACTTAATGTCGTATATTTACTGAGTACGATCCCTTGTTCTATATCCCAGCCTTCGGTGAGAGCTTGGCGTAAAGCGGATATATTGCCTTGAACGATATGCATCGCTATCTCAGGAAGAACCTCGAAATTGCCTACATCTTTTAATTTAATCATCGTTATTACCTCACTCTTTATGTATCTACTATCAAACATGCATATCTATTTTATACCAACCTCCCCTTTACATAAATCCGACAGATTCCCCAAAATTCATTATTCACTCTAGCGCAAACAAGTGAGTAATAGAGGTCAAAATACCTCAGAGAAGCTATAATTGTATTATGATTCTGTATACCCTGTGCAACGAAAAGGAGAACATATGAATAGCATTCAATACCTGTCCCAATTTAATTTGCTTCATAGTCTCTCATTAGAAGATTTAATTGAAATGGACCAAATGACCTCCATTACGACTATAGCGAAAAAAAACTTTATACAAACCCCAGAGACCTTTTCCGAGGGACTTTATTTTGTGAAAAAGGGAAAAGTACGTCTGTATAAGCTAAACGCTGACGGAAAGCAATTTACTTTGGATATCCTCAGCGAAGGAAATGTATTTGGTGAAATGGATATGATTTCACTGGGGACAAGGGATATGTATATAGAAACGATAGAAGAATGCGATATCTGCCGGATGGACAAAGACCGATTCGAGCATTTTTTAATAGAACATCCCCGGTTCATGATGAACATGATCAAGGTGTTAAGTGACCGAATCTCAGGAATGAGCAGTCTGGCCCAGCATTTAGCTTTGGGAAATTTACAGGATAAAATTTTGTATGTTCTTCTGAAATTGTCCGATCAGTTCGCCCTCCAAAGCCGTGAAGAGTATTGCAAAATCAATTTTCCTCTCTCCCATCAGGAAATTGCGAATCTGGTCGGGGCCACCCGTGAGGCTGTAACAACTGCTCTTCAGGAGCTTGTCAAAGAAAAGGTCATTAAAACCGGCTTTAAGACGATTTACATCCATCGCGAAAAGCTAATGAAGTTGTAAACTACATTACATCTATACTCCTACCCAAAAAAGTATCGTATACCTATCAGACAATTTACGATATGGAGTGAATGAAATGTTACACCGAAAAGGGGCCCGCAAAGGGTCAGATATTCCTAATGATGTGCTTCAGCTGCTACAGCAGGGGCGGCTTGAGACGGTGAATCTCACCGAATGGCTGGCTGTCGATCATGTTGTACTATTGCAAAATACTCTTGATGAATTTGGCTTGCAGCGATCATCCGATGTCTTCGCTTGATGACTTCGGATACCAAAGAAACGAAGCGAATAGTAACCCGGGCCCAAAGAAGCTTGAACAAAGAGAAATAATTGGAAGACTCCTCCCCCATCCAATCCATATCTAGAATATTCACATAAACTATAATATTTATCTGGAATATTAGGAATGGAGGAATTCCTATGTCTATTATTCGAATCTATCTGGAAGCAGACAGTATCGTATCTGGAAACATTGCTATTACAACAAGTATCAATGTCACTCCAGTGGTTAATCGTTACACAGCTATTGTCGTGCTTGGTAATATATTAGGTGGAGTGACCACTATCCCGGCACAAAATTTCACAAATGATAGTGGTACTTCAGTCGCGGCAAACAGTCTTGTTGTTCCGACCATTAGCGGATACTATAATGTATTTGTAAATGGGACGTTGCAGCGAGGCGGCTTAACAACGCTTTCTGCTACAAATCTAATTATAAATACAGGCCTGATTGTTGGTGCAACAGTAGTCGTTGAGGTTGTTAATTTCAACTCTAGTGCTTCCTCAACCTCTGTCAACAATGTCACAGTAACGACTACCATAAGCGACTGAGAGAAAGCCTTCGTAAAATTACTATAAAAAAACCGCCAAACACAGGGTTTCCCCTCGTCTTTAGCGGTTTATTTCTCTTTGAACCTCGAATATTTAAATCTTGAAGTTCTCCACAAGCACCTGAAGCTTCTCGGCCAGTGATGAGAGGAGCGCTGCGGAGGATTCCACTTCTTGCATGGCAGCAAGCTGTTGCTCCGAAGAGACGGACAGGGACTCTGCCCCTTTAACCGTATGGTTAGAGACCATTACGGTATTCTGAATGGCTTCAACGAGCCCTTCAGAGATCAGCGCCAGATCCCGAACTGTGGCTGATATTTGCTCGCTTTGGGAAGACATGTCGGAGATGGAGACTTCAATCTCGGAGAAGGAGCGCCCGGCTGATATGATCAACTCCTTGCCCTGCATCATTTCGTTCGTGGAACGCTTCATAGTTTCTCCTGCCTTGTCCATTTGGGCGATAATCAGACTGATCAGTTCGCTGATTTGTGTGGCAGAATTGGCAGAACGTTCGGCCAATTTGCGGACAGAGCCAGCGACAACGGCAAAGCCCTGACCTTCTTCTCCGGCGCGCGCAGCTTCTATCGCTGCATTCAAAGACAGCAAGTTGGTCTCCTCGGCGATGCTGGCAATGGTGCCGACAATGTTCTCAATCTCCTTGGAGTGGCTGCCAAGCGTATGAATAATGCTTGAGAGATCGCCGATGCTTTCGCTGACAACTCCCATTTGGGAGGTGGTGGAATCCATTGATTCCCGGCCAAGGCGTGCTTTCTGGACATTATCCGCGGCCTTGTTCATTGCGATGTCCGCATTGCCAGCAATATCGCTGATGAAGCGGGACATATCCTGAATAGCTTTATAGCTTCCTTCCAGGTTTTGCAGTTGGGTATGCGCCCCATCTGCCAACTCAATCGTAACATTCACGCTATGCTCTCCAGCACGGTTCGTTGCCTGTGCGCTGGCAGACAGCTCTTGAGAGGAAGAAGCGACCAGCATAGAGGTGTCATTGACCTGAGTAATCAGGTTGCGCAGGTTCATTGTCATATCGTTGAAGTCGCGGGCCAGCGTCCCGATTTCATCCTTGTTTTTGAAGAGAAGCGGTTCATGGGTAAGGTCGCCCTTGGTAATGGTGTTCACAGAGGCTGACAGCTTGGTAAGCGGACTTACCATATGGCGAATCAACAGGTAAACAACAAGGATAGCCACGATGAAAATGGAGCCGCCAATAATAAAGGGCTGAACAATAATATCCAACGTCCGTTCCTGAATTAACGAGCCGTCAAAATTGATGGCCATCAGTGCAACAATGGGCTTGGTGGGATCATGGTCCTGATAAATGGGGCCGTATCCAGTTTTGAGCGAGGTTCCTTCATATGTATAAACCTTGGAATATGCTGAATGTTTCATGGTAGTTATCATTTCTTTGTCTTCGTCTGTAAAGTAGAAAGAATCGCCAGCTTGATAGCCTCTTTGCTTAAAGTTGGCATCGGCGGCCAAAATTTTTCCATCTAAAGAGATAATAAAAGCCTCCTTAAAAATAGGCTTATGGGCTACAATCCAGCCGATCCGGTCTTCAATGGCAGCAAGTTTGCTGTTATCTCCACTGACCAGAGCCGATATATCCGCAGGATCTATAAGGCCAGTCGTAATATTGGCGCAACCCACCAGCTCGATTCCAGCAGCTTCATCCACTTGATGGTAAGCGGTACGATATCCGAAGTATCCAATGGAGGAGCCTACGAGAAGCAATATGATGAGCATCATCCAAGTTAATTTTGTTGCCAGCTTCATTATTTGAACCACCAATCCTGACTCTAATAAATTTTTGTGACAATCCGTTTTCACTGCTACGATTATAGCCTATCAACACTTACTATAATATGGCATTCCAGTGTCGGAAGATGTCGTTTTTTGTGAGAATAGTCACTGTTTTTTGTAAACGAGGACGTTGCAGCGAACGACAGTCATTAATGGCGTGGTGACGACTACAATAAGCGACTGAGGTGAGTGCCTCTGTTGAATTACGACAAAAAAACTGCTAAACACAGAGGTTTATCCTCGTTTTAGCAGTTTTTTTGTCTATGAATCAAGTGTTTCATCGGTAACGTATTTTCGATTTTTATAGCTGTATTCAGCTTTATTTTTTGTGGGCTAATAAGAGATTAACTATGGTATCCAATTGAAGCTCCAATGAATAAGGGTCTTCCATCACAAACTCATCCCCTTTATCGCTAAATGAACCGTACATATAAACCTGTCCTTTTTTTACAGCCGGAAGGCCTTTCCATAGCTCACTATGCAGAATCTGATTAGCCCCTTCATCTTCTGAACCGTATACAAAGATGTGATCTCCCATATACTCGGGTAAAACTTCAAGCGAAATATTTTCAAATCCTTCTTTCATGTTCAATGCCTTTTTGGTAGGTGGCAGCTTTAGCATCTGATAAATGGTCGGACTTCCGTAATTGCCGCCTTTTGCTGCAAAAACATATATCGATTTATTGGCGACTTGTACAATTGAAACCGTCTCTCCGTCTTTAACGATACCTTGAATTTTCGTTCTGGCCTCTGCAGCTTTCTTCTCATATTCAGTAATCCACTGCTCGGCTTCTTTCTGCTTGCCAAAGATTTCGCTAATTCTGCGGAATTTATCCAGCGGTCCCGCTGTAGATTCGCCTTCCCAATACGGCAGGAACACAGTCGTTCCTACCTTTTGGTAGCTGTCGATGTTCTTTTCGATTGAACCGATAATTAAATCCGGTTGCAGAACGGTCAGTTCCTCCAAATCCATAGGAAATTCACCGAGATCCTTGATACCGGCCAATTTCTCTTTGGGATATCCCGATTGATCAATCCAAGCCTCATTCAGCATAAAGCTTCTGACCCCCACCGGAATAATCCCCAGCTTCAAAAGATGACCCATATACTGATCCGATGCCACTCGTTTCGGGTTTGCAGGTACTTCCACATCGCCTTTTAATGTCTTAACCGTTCTTGTCTGTGCTTGCACTGCCGCTTGTCCATCGCTGTTGGATGATGTCGCTGTATGATTAGCCTTCGTTTGCGAGCTTCCATTTGTATTCGTCGGAGCCGAGCAAGCTCCCAGCATCAATGATAAACACAGCATAATCATCATGGCCGTTATTTTGACTCTTCCGTGCATAAACAAATCTCCTTCCGCGTTATACCGATATTGATAATCAATATCAGTATAACGTGCGAAAGATGTCCGCTGAAGGGCATATTTAAGCATCGTTTGGGGCATATCCT
>NZ_WUDQ01000215.1:0-5851 GCF_009827695.1 Paenibacillus sp. OT2-17
GGCTTCGACAAAGGCAGCTCCGGTGCCGAATCCGGAGGTACGGTCGACTTCCTGCTGGCCGGCCGGAACCCTACAGCAAGCCTAACATCGATGGGTGGAACATCCCTTGTCCACCCCCAAATCTAATTCCGAACCCAATGTTAAACCAAAGCCCGTCTTCGGGCGGCTCCTCCACAGCAAGCATATTGAAGCAGAGGAGCCGGAAGCAGCTGCATCTCTTGCGTAGAACGATGCTCTTTGTTGTCTTTCACGCATGGGAGCCGAGCGGGACAGCTGCTAGGCAGAGGATTGCCGCATGCGATCAAACGGGCAAGCGAAGCGGTGACCTGGCGAAAGCCATTGACATTGTTGTCACATGTTTGAAAAGGCGGGGAGCGAGGCTGAAGCGTTGCTGCGGCATATGCTCCGCCGGATTGCTTTTACCGATGAAGAGAGGGGAACGATCCAGATGGCTTTTGAAAAAGAAACGTTGTTTTGGAACGAAAAATTCGGTAGCGACGATTATACCTTGACGCCGCTGCCTTACAGCAAAGCTCCAAGCTCCCTGGCGCCCATTATGAAAACCGTGGGCGGTTCGCTTTCGGAAAAAGCGGCGCAGCGCGTCCTTCAAATGAGCAAGGGCGCTCCGCTGGCCGCTTTTATGATTTTGCTCGCCGGTGTTCAGTCACTCTTGCATAAATACACAGGCGCTTCTGACATTCTGGTCGGCATGCCGGTTGTACGGAAACCGACGGAGACGCGTCGATCCGTTAATCATACGGTCATTTTGAAAAACTCGCTTTCGGCGGGTGCGACTTTTAAAACGCTTCTGAGCGAGCTGAGGACTTCCTTGCCGGAAGCGATTCAGCATCAACATATTCCGTTCTTGAAAATGACGGAGAAGCTGGACCTGCAATATGCAGACGGTATACCCGTCATCCATACGCTAGTATCCCTTAAGGAGCTGCATCTGGACGAAATCGGGCAAAATGTGGTCACGGATTGTTCCTTTGAATTCAGCTTAACCGACGGGACGATACAGCTAGCGCTGTCATATAACGAGCACTTATATGACTCCGAGTTTATGACTCGGGTCGTCGGCCATCTGAATCGCCTGCTGGCCGTGGGGCTTCACGAGTTGGAGCTGGACATCGTGCGGGCGGACATGCTGTCGGAAGACGAGAAATTTCAATTGCTGCAAAGCTTTAACGATACCGAGAAGGACTATCCCCGTGATCGGACGATTCATCAGCTCGTGGAGGAGCAGGCGAAGCGGGTGCCCGAAGCGACGGCGGTTGTCTTTGAGGGGCGGCGGCTTTCGTACGCGGAGCTGAACGAACGGGCGAACCGGCTGGCGCGGACGTTGCGATCGGTCGGCGTGCTGCCCAATCAGCTGGTAGGCTTGATGGTCAGGAGATCGCTGGAGACGGTCGTTGGCATTCTGGCGGTTCTGAAAGCTGGCGGTGCCTACGTGCCGATCGACCCGGAATACCCGGAAGAACGCATCCGCTACATTCTGGAGAACTCGAATGCGCAGCTGCTGCTGACTCAACGGCACCTGCTGCAGCAGGTGCCGTTCGAAGGGACCGTGGTGGCGCTGGATGACGAGCAGGCCTACAGCGACGATGGCTCGAACCTGGAGCCGGCCAGCGGTCCGAACGATCTGGCTTATGTCATCTATACGTCAGGTACGACGGGCAATCCCAAAGGGGTCATGCTGGAGCATCGCGGTTTGGTCAGCTTGAAGCTGATGTTCGCGGACAGGCTGGGCATCACGGAGCATGACCGGATCGTTCAATTCGCCAGCCTGTCGTTCGACGCTTCCTGCTGGGAAGTGTTCAAAGCGCTCTATTTTGGCGCGGCTTTGTACATCCCGACGGCCGAGACGATTCTCGACAACCGCCTGTTCGAGAGTTATATGAACGAGCATGCGATTACGGCGGCGATTTTGCCTCCGACGTACAGTGCTTATTTGAACCCGGACCGCCTTCCCAGCTTAACGAAGCTCGTAACGGGAGGCTCGGCGGTATCGGCCGAATTCGTGCAGCAGTGGAAACGCAAGGTCCACTATTTCAATGCTTACGGCCCTACCGAAGCTTCGATTGTTACGACGCTTTGGGATGCGGATGAGGAGCAGCCGGAGGGCAGAGTCATTCCGATCGGGCGCCCGCTGGCCAATCACCGGATTTTTATTTTGGATGCCCACCTGCAGCTTGTGCCTCCGGGAGTGGACGGCGAGCTGTGCGTGGCAGGCGTGGGGCTTGCGAGAGGTTACCTGAACCATCCGGAGCTGACGGCAGAGAAGTTCGTGGAACATCCGTTTGCGCCGGGAGAACGCCTTTACCGGACGGGAGATCTCGCCCGCTGGCTGCCGGACGGAAATATTGAGTACTTGGGCCGGATCGACCATCAGGTGAAAATCCGTGGATTCCGGATCGAGATCGGCGAGATTGAAGAGCAGCTTCTGAAGATCGACTCCGTGCAGGAGACGATCGTAATCGCGCGGGAAGGCAAAAGCGGGCAAGAACTGTGCGCTTACCTGGTCGCGGGGCGCCCGCTTACGCTCGGCGAGCTAAGAAGCGCGCTGGCGCAAAAATTGCCGAATTACATGATTCCGGCGCATTTTGTTCAGCTTCCGCAGATGCCGCTCACGCCGAACGACAAAATCGACCGCAAGGCTTTGCCCGCTCCGGAAGGAAACGCGCTGACCGGCGGCGCGTACGTAGCTCCCCGCAATGAAGCCGAGCGGACGCTTGCCGATGTGTGGCAGGCGGTATTGAACGCCGATCGCGTTGGGGTAACGGATCATTTCTTCGAGCTGGGCGGAGACTCGATCAAGTCCATTCAAGTATCTTCGCGGCTTCATCAAGCCGGCTACAAGCTGGAAATCCGGGATTTGTTCAAATATCCGACTATTTCACAGCTCAGCCTGCATGTGAAACCGATCGGACGTACCATTGATCAGGGCGAAATAACGGGTGAAACGGCGCTGACGCCGATTCAGCATTGGTTTTTCGAGAGCTCCTTTGCGGACCCGCATCATTTCAACCAGTCGGTAATGCTGTACCGGAAGGAACGCTTCGACGAAGAGACGGTGCGTCAGGTGCTGCAAAAGCTGGCCGAGCATCATGACGCCTTGCGGATGGTGTTCCGCAAGACGGAAAAAGGGTTTAGCGCGCGGAACCGCGCGATTCAGGACGGCGGGCTGTTCACGCTGGACGTGTTCGACTTCAAGGATGCGGAGAATACCGCGCAGGCTGTGGAAGCGAAGACAACGGACATTCAAGCGGGCATCGATCTGGAGAACGGGCCCCTCGTGAAGGCGGGACTGTTCCGGTGCGCGGACGGCGATCATTTGCTGCTCGCGGTTCATCATGCCGTGGTGGACGGCGTGTCTTGGCGCATTTTGATGGAGGATTTCGCTCTGGGTTACGAGCAGGCCGGCAAAAGCGAGGAAATTCGTTTCTCGGCGAAAACGGATGCGTACCGCACTTGGTCCGAGCAGCTGGCCGCTTACGCGCAAAGCCCGGAGATGGCGAAGGAACGGGCCTATTGGCAGGCCGTGGAACAAATTGCGGTTCCGGCTGTGCCGAAGGATCTGGAGGCGGACGTTACGACGCAGCAGGACAGCGAATCGCTGTTCGTCCGTTTGACTCCCGAAGAAACGGAGCTGCTGCTGAAGCGGGTTCACCGGGCCTACAACACCGAAATGAACGATATTTTGGTAACGGCGCTCGGCATAGCCGTTCGCAAGTGGACGGGACACGAACGGGTGCGGATCAATCTCGAAGGACACGGACGCGAATCGATCGGAACGGATATCGACATCACGCGCACAGTCGGCTGGTTTACGACCAAGTTTCCGGTCGTCCTGGAGCCGGAAACCGACCGGGATTTGGCCTATCAGATTAAACAGGTCAAGGAAAGCTTGCGCCGCATTCCGAACAAGGGGCTTGGGTACGGCGTATGCCGCTATCTCTCCAAATCGGAGGATGGCTTTGTTTGGGGCGCAGAGCCGGAAATTAATTTTAACTACCTCGGCCAGTTCGACGATGATGTCAATCAGGACGAGATCGGCATATCTTCTTATTCCAGCGGCAGCCCGGCCAGCGACCGGCAGGCCCGCAGCTTTGTGCTGGATATCAACGGCATGGTGCTGGACGGCGCTTTATCGCTCGATCTCAGCTACAGCCGGAAGCAGTATCGCAAGGAAACGATGGAAGCCTTCGCTCAGCAGTTTGAGAAAAGTCTTCGAGAGCTCATTACCCACTGTGCAGGCAAAGAAAATACCGAATTGACACCGAGCGACGTGCAATTTAAAGGCTTGACCATCGCGGAATTGGAGCAAATCGCCCAGCGTTCGGGCCATGTCGGGGAAATCGAAAATATTTACTCGCTTACGCCGATGCAGAAGGGCATGTGGTTCCACAACGCGCTTGACCGGCAAACGGCCGCTTACTTCGAGCAGACGCGCTTTACGATGCGTGGAGCGCTCGACGTTCAGCTTTTTGAGAGGAGCTGGATGGAACTTGCGAAACGTCATCTGGTGCTGCGGGCAAATTTTGTGAAGGGACCGGCGGGCGAGCCGCTGCAAATCATATACCGCGACAAGCCGGTCGGCTTTGAATATGAAGAGTTGCTTCATTTGCAGGTGGACGAGAAACAAGCGTATTTGGATAAAAAGGCTGAGGATGACAAGCGTCGCGGCTTCGACATGGAATATGACGCGCTCGTTCGGGTTACGATCCTGCGCACCGAAGAGCAAAGCTATCATGTGCTGTGGAGTTTCCAGCATATTTTGATGGACGGCTGGTGCCTGGCGCAGCTGACGCAGGAGCTGTTTGAGATATACTCGGCCTTGACCTCCGGCACGCAGCCAGCGGGAGATAAGGGATCGGATTATGGCGCCTATATCGAATGGTTGGAGAAACAGGACGATCAGGCGGCATCCGGCTATTGGACGGCATTCCTGTCAGGTTATGAAGGGCAAACCGTACTCCCGGGACAAAAGGAAGCGGCGTCGAACGGCAGATTTACGGCAGATCACGTCACCGCCGAGCTGGGTAAGGACTTGAGCGAGCGGATGGACCGGGTGGCGAAACAGCGCCTGGTTACGGTCAATACGCTGCTGCAAGCCGCGTGGGGCGTGATGCTGCAAAAATATAACGGAACAAACGATGCCGTATTCGGCAGCGTCGTGGCCGGAAGACCGGTGGAAATCCCGGGCATCGAGTCCATGATCGGGCTGTTCATCAATACGGTGCCGGTCCGCGTCACGAGCGAAGCCGACACCGTGTTCGCCGATATGATGGCGAATCTCCAAGAGCGTGCGCTGGAGTCCGGGCGATATGATTACTATCCGCTGTATGAAATTCAAGCCCGCAGCGTGCAAAAGCAGAACCTGATCAACCATATCATCGCTTTCGAGAACTATCCGGTGGACGAGCAGATGGAGCAGGCGGGCGACCAGCAGCACGGCGACCTGACGATCGCTGACGTTCAGATGGAGGAGCAGACGAACTATAACTTCAACGTGACCGTGGTGCCGGGAGCCGAGATCGAAATTCGGTTCGACTTTAACGCCGAAGTGTTCGATAAAGACAGCATCGAGCGGCTCAAGGGGCATCTCGTCCATCTGCTGGAGCAAGTGACGGATAACCCGGAAATTACCGTGGGCGAGCTGGAACTAGTGACGGAGGCGGAAAAGGCCGACCTTCTCGGACGTTTTAACGACACCACCACGGAATTTCCGCGCGGGAAGACGCTCGTTCAATTGTTCGAAGAGCAGGCGGAGCTTTACCCGGACAACGTGGCCGCCGTCATGAACGAGCGGCAGCTGACCTACCGCGAGCTGAACGAGCGATCCAACCGC
>NZ_WUDQ01000216.1:0-5835 GCF_009827695.1 Paenibacillus sp. OT2-17
AAAAATATTGCTGGATTAGCTCGTGAAATTGACGATTTGGCACGTAAAACCCGGGAAGGCACGCTCAAACTGGACGACATGCAAGGCGGAACGTTCACTGTAAACAACACAGGCTCCTTTGGTTCGATTTTATCTTATCCGGTGATTAACTATCCGCAGGCTGCAATTCTTACCTTTGAATCCATTGTCAAAAGACCAGTGGTTATTGATGATATGATTGCGGTTCGCTCGATGGCTAATCTGTGCTTGTCGCTGGATCATCGCATTTTGGACGGAGTGATTTGCGGACGATTCCTGCAACGGGTTAAAGAAAATCTAGAAGGCTACACTTTGGATACGAAGCTGTACTAATCATCCGAACAGTGGGGGAAATGTACGGAGAGGAAGTGACAGGCCGTGAACAGACGACCGCTTGACGTAACCTATACGAATAGGATGGAATATGCCCATGCATGGGATGTCCAGAAGGAGATTGTGGGAAAGCTGGATGCGGGAGAGGCAAGAGAAACGCTTATGCTTCTCCAGCATCCGCCGACCTATACGATTGGATCTCAGCGGCATCCTGAACATTTGCTCCTCACACCAGAGCAACTGAAGGAGCAGGGAATCAGCGTCTTTCAGATTGACCGTGGGGGAGACATTACATATCATGGGCCGGGGCAGCTTGTCGGATATCCTCTACTTATGCTCGGCAACCGGGAGGCGCTGAATCTGCACGGATACCTTCGAAGTCTGGAAGAAGTGATCATCCAGTTGTTGGCATCTTATGGGGTTGAGGGAAGCCGTAAGCCTGAATATACGGGGGTATGGATCGGGAATCTAAAAATTGCGGCCATTGGCGTCAAATTCAACAAGTGTAAGCACCGTCGGGGCTTCGTAACCAGCCATGGCTTTGCCTTTAACATCAAATCAGGGATACAGCATGAGGGCTTTGAGGGCATTATCCCGTGCGGAATTCAGGAATACGGTGTGACATCATTGGAGGACTGCATACAGAAGCCTATGTCGGTGGAGCAGATTGCGAAGGAAATTGTACCGTTCTTTGAACAGCAATTTTCATTTGCTGCGCAATGGCAAACGCATTCTTTCCAATAGAGGTAAGGCGGGCTATTGTGTATGTACACGAAAGCCCGCCTGTTTGCTTTACGTAACAGCTCGTCCACTCAAGGCTTCAATAGTGCCTTAGAGCAGCCGGATACCTTGAGCGGTATAGTTATTATAGTGGCATAATAAACGGCTCAATTACCATGAACAGCGTAGAACCAATCATAGCTGCGAGCATAATGTAGACGAAAAAACGAACCCATTTTTTGTTCGACATGTGTAACTCCTTTAGGATAGGTTTAAGTCATAGATAAGAACATCTATCCGTATTGTAGCGTAATCGGGAAAGAGAGGAAAGTTTAATGACAGTAAAAGTAGTAAAAGACCGAATTGTACAGGAATTTATGGAACTCGTACAGGTGGATAGTGAAACGAAAAATGAGCAGGAAATATCACGTGTTCTAAAAGAAAAGTTTAATGCACTCGGGCTGGAAGTAATGGAAGACGATTCTCGTGAAAGAACCGGACATGGTTCAGGCAATCTGATCGTCACCTGGAAAGCGGAAGGTGTGGAGCAAGCACCCAAATTATTTTTTACCTGCCATATGGATACCGTTACTCCGGGTAAAGGCATTAAGCCACAGTTGGGTGAGGATGGCTGGATTCGTAGTGACGGTTCAACGATTCTGGGTTCTGACGACAAGGCGGGAATTGCTGCTTTGTTCGAGGCGATTCGTGTCGTGCGCGAGCAGAATATTCCCCATGGTCAAATCCAGTTCGTGATTACGGCTGGCGAGGAATCTGGTTTGATGGGTGCACGGGCGATGAAGCCAGAAGTGCTAGATTCTGATTTCGGATATGCTTTGGATTCGAATGGTGAAGTTGGCTCTATTTGTATAGCTGCCCCAACGCAGGCACGTATTGAAATGAAGATAACTGGGAAGTCCGCTCATGCGGGGGTAAATCCCGAAGATGGCATTAGTGCCATTCAGGTCGCTTCTAAAGCCATTTCTAAAATGAAACTAGGACGGATTGATAAGGAAACGACCGCTAACATCGGCAGTTTCGAGGGCGGCGGCGCGACGAATGTGGTATGCGATTTTGTATTGATCCGTGCAGAGGCACGTAGTATTGTGCAGGAAAAGGTTAATCATCAAATCCAGCATATGCGTGAAGCGCTGGAAACCACCACACGCGAATTTGGTGCACAGGGAGAGTTCCGCAGTGAAGTCATCTATCCGGCATTCAGCTTTACGGAGCATGACGAAGTTGTACAGGTTGCACAGCGTGCAATTCAAGGACTGGGACTGGCAACGCCGACCTTCCATTCCGGTGGTGGCTCAGATGCTAATGTATTCAACGGGCTTGGAATTCCAACGGTGAATTTGGCTGTGGGCTACCAGAACATCCATACAACAGAGGAAAAGATTAAGGCCGATGACCTCGTGAAGGTTGCTGAAGTTGTCATAGCTCTGATTCAAGAAACCACAAAATAAACTTGTATCATACACTTGCAACATACTGAAAAAAAGGTTCAGGTTAAAGACAGGAACAGCGTTCCTTCGTCTTTAGATCTGAACCTTTTTTGGAACGGCTAGCGAAGCGATAGTGGCGGTAGGTCCGTGTTCCTTTTGCCACTGACGCAATAGTGCTTGAATCTGCCAGGCTTTACCAACGATATGGAGGGTGTTTTCAGTACGGTAGCTTTTCATTTCTGCATCTCCTCATGACAGGAAGTTTGTTATCCTACCACCAGCATATGTACAAAGTGGACAAGTTAGACTAACTTGGTGATAATTAATAAAGAAAGATAGATATGAAGGAGGAAACTTACCGATGAACGAGCAAACGAACGGACAATTGAACAATCCAACAAACGATGCACATTGCAAGCCTTATTCCAATCCTGCGCTGGAGGAAAAGACCGTGTCCACACAGCCTATTTTTGAGGGAAAGGTCATTACATTACAGGTAGACACGGTAGAGCTTCCCGACGGCTCCACTGGAAAGCGTGAGATCGTAAAGCATCCAGGTGCGGTGGCTGTTTTGGCTCTACATGAAGGGAAAATGCTGGTCGTGGACCAGTACAGACAGGCGATGGGGCGCTGTGAGGTAGAAATTCCTGCAGGTAAGCTAGAGCGGGGTGAAGATCCGATGGAAGCAGCGGGGCGTGAGCTGAGAGAAGAGACAGGTTATACTGCCAAGTCGTTGAAGCTGCTACACTCCTTTTATACCTCTCCTGGCTTTGCGGATGAAATCATCCATCTGTATGTGGCCGAAGAACTGGAGTTAGGTGAGACGGAACCGGATGAGGATGAATTTCTGGAGTTGTTTGAGGTGACGCTGGAAGAAGCACAGACGCTCATTCGTGAAGGACGGATTAGTGATGCCAAAACGATTCTGGCCGTCTATGCGTGGCAACACCGCCAACATACAGGGAGCTTCTAAGCGGATGGATGAAAATATAGTAGAACTTATCGACTACTTTGCAGACTTGCATATTCATATTGGCAGAACAGAGAAGGGAAATCCGGTCAAAATTAGTGGCAGCCGCGATCTGACCTTTGCCAACATAGCTAAGGAAGCCTCCGGTCGTAAAGGAATTGGGCTGATCGGTATCATTGACTGCCATGCACCTAATGTACAGGAGGATATTCGTACCTATTTACATACGGGTGAAATGAAAGAAATCAGCGGCGGCGGTATCGCTTACCGGGATACGGTTATTCTCCTTGGCACGGAGCTAGAAATACGTGCTGAAGGTCGCCCTGAGGCGCACGTACTGGCCTATTTTCCAGATCTGGCGGCGATGAAGGATTTTACCCAATGGCTGGCCCGGCATATGAAAAATGTTAATCTTAGCTCACAACGAATCTATGCGCCGCCACGCGAGTTGCAGCAGCAAATTTACGGACGTGGAGGCATTATGGTGCCTGCGCACGTGTTTACTCCTCATAAGGGCATATATGGCAGCTCAGCGGCCCGTATGGAGGAACTGCTGGATATGGAGCTCGTTAGCGGGGTGGAGCTGGGGCTGAGCGCAGATTCATCTATGGCCGGTTTGATTTCGGAACTGGATCGCTTCAGCTTTCTCACGAATTCAGATGCCCATTCACTTGGGAAAATCGGACGAGAATACAACAAATTATCACTGGCAAAGCCGTGTTTTGATGAATTCAGAATGGATTTGGAGCGGCGGGAAGGACGACGGGTGCGTGCCAACTACGGATTAAATCCGAAACTGGGCAAATACCATCGTTCTTACTGTCAAAGCTGCGGTACGATTATTGACGAGCAACAGATGGCGGATGAACGTTGTCCTGACTGTGGTCATACCAAGCTGGTGAGAGGTGTGCTGGATCGAATATGGAGCATTGCTGACCGTGAACAGCCCATGATTCCTTCCCATCGTCCGCCGTACATTTACCAGATTCCACTGGAGTTTATTCCAGGTCTGGGTAAAGCCAAGCTGAACCAGCTATTGGCTGCATTTGGAACAGAAATGAATATTTTACATGAGGTTACACAGGAGGAGTTAGCAGCAGTCGTCGGAAAAGTGCTGGCAGAGCAAATTGTGCTTTCACGTGAGGGGAGACTGTCTCTTGTATCCGGTGGTGGTGGAACATACGGCAAAATAGCTAAGTCCTAGTAAAGTCTTGTCCCTCTAAAGGCATATCAGCGTCTGCTTGTTCATAACCATAAATTATCTATGCCGCTGGCTTGGCACATCATTCGTGATGCTTGATCTGCAGTGAAAGCTGCCCCATTTCTAGCCATCAGCCGTCGGATTACGGTTGTTTTTTGGACAAACAAGCAGATGAAAGGGGCAGGACGCCGATGCAATGGTTTCGTCATACGTTAAAAGATCAGACGCCGTATTATGTTTTCTTGGCTGTGCTGTTTCTGGTGGGAGTCGTCTTTGGCGCACTTATGGTTAACGCACTCTCGCTGGAGCAGTTACAGGATTTGTCCCGTTACCTGAAGGATTTTTTTGTAACGGTCAATCAAAACGAACAGGGCTTCGCTGATTCGCAGGCGGCTTCGACCTTTTGGGATAGCGTATCTTTACATCTAAAATGGGTCGGGCTAATTTGGGTGTGTGGCCTTTCGGTTATCGGTCTGCCGGGCATTCTTGTATTGAATTTCCTCAAGGGTGTGCTAATCGGATTTTCAGTAGGTTATATGGTGGGGCAATATTCGTGGAAAGGACTGCTATTTTCTTTGGTTTCAGTTGCTCCTCATAACCTGCTCGTCATTCCGGTACTGCTCGTCTGCAGCGTGGCTGCGATGACTTTTTCCATCCATATGATCAAAACAAAAATACTCGCTACCCGGCCGTCAGACGGGATGCTGCGTCCGTTGCTGTCTTATGCGGGATTGACTGCTGTGATGATGGTGCTTCTTATCGGTAGCGCGTCCTTTGAAACTTGGATCACCCCGGTTATGATGCAATGGGTCACTCCTATGCTGACAGCTTCCGTATCATCTTGATTCGTTTCAAAATGTTTGACTTTATTTGTATAGACCCCCTATAATAATAGGAGTGAAAAAAGTGCAGTAGGCAGTAGCTTTGCAGGGGGAGGGAGACACATGGAAGCACGGATCGAAAAAATTAAGCAGCAGCTGCAATCCCAGGGCTACAAACTAACGCCTCAGCGGGAAGCCACCGTCAGAGTTTTACTTGAGAACGAAGATGATCATCTGAGTGCGGAAGATGTATTTATGCTCGTCAAAGAGAAAGCTCCCGAAATCGGTCTGGCAACCGTATACCGTACCCTAGAACTGCTAAGT
>NZ_WUDQ01000217.1:0-5795 GCF_009827695.1 Paenibacillus sp. OT2-17
GCGCTGTCTGTCACCAATATGCTGGAGGCGGTTCGAATTGCCAAACCGGAAGCGCGCTTTTATCAGGCGTCAAGCAGCGAGATGTTCGGTAAGGTGCTGGAGACACCGCAGACAGAAACGACTCCGTTTTACCCACGTAGTCCCTACGGTGTCGCCAAAGTGTACGGCCATTGGATTACAGTGAACTATCGCGAAAGCTTTAATATGTTTGCTTGCTCTGGCATTCTGTTCAATCACGAATCCCCACGCCGAGGACTGGAATTTGTAACGCGTAAGGTGTCGGATGCGGTAGCTCGCATCAAGTTGGGGTTGCAGCAGGAGCTGCGCATGGGAAATTTGGATTCACTGCGAGACTGGGGTTTTGCAGGGGATTATGTAAAGGCGATGTGGCTGATGCTTCAGCAGGATCAACCGGATGATTACGTCATTTCCACGGGAGAAATGCATTCTGTGCGTGAACTGCTGCAAATTGCCTTTTCCCATGTAGGCCTAAATTATGAGGATTACGTCGTGATCGATCCTCAATTTGTCCGTCCGGCAGAGGTAGATCTATTGCTCGGCGATTGTGCCAAGGCGAAAGAAAAGCTGGGCTGGCGATTGGAAGTAGGCTTCGAGCAGCTCATTCATATGATGGTGGATACAGACTTGGAGCGGGTAAAAAGGCAGGCTGCAGTTGAAGCTTCTGTCGTCGTGTAAGAGATGGAGAGGCCATCCGCCTGGGCGGGGGTCTCTTCGCTGTACGCAAGGTCATTTTTCAAGATGGAGTAAAACCTATGACATTAGTCGAAAAACGCGCCAAACCGCGCAGAAGTTTGCTGGTGAATACATCATGGCTGTTCGGTGACAAAATGATTCGCATGGTGTTCGGCCTGGCAGTCAGCATCATCATGGCGAGAGTGTTGGGACCAGAGGAACTGGGAAAGTGGAATTATGCGGAATCCTTTTTCGGGATGTTTCTGATTTTCACGACCCTTGGCTTTGATTCTATATTAGTACGCGATCTTGTCAAAGACCCCAAGGATGAGCATGAGCTATTGGGTACGGCGGTTCTGCTGAAATTGGTAGGTACTCTGATAGCCATTGTACTGTCCTATTCCTTCATTTCACTGCTCAGACCGGAAGACAGTTCGGTGCGGTTGATCAATCTGATCTTGGCTACGGCCTCGGTATTTCAATTGTTTGATATCATCGACTACTGGTTTCGTGCGCAGATGCTGTCCAAATACACGGTCGTTGCCAAGAATACCGCCTTTGTTCTCGGCTCAACCATCAAAATCATTCTGTTGTTGTCCGGTGTTCCGATATGGGTGGTGGCGTTGTGTGCTCATGGAGAGTTTCTATTGGGGAGCCTGCTGCTGCTGTATTTCTTCCGTAAGGAAGGACGACGTGTGAAGCGATGGACGTTCCGCTTAGCCACAGCTCGGCGAATTATGAATCACAGCTGGCCGCTTATACTGTCATCCTCCGCTGTATATGTACAGGCACGGATCGATCAAGTCATTATCGGTGAACTGCTGGGGAACGCTGCGGTTGGGCAATACTCCGTTGCACTCCGACTCATCGAAGTGCTGGGCTTCATTCCGGTTGTTCTGACAACGGCCTATGCTCCAGTAGTAACCCGCTCCAAGCAGAAAGGAAGCGACGAATACAGACAGACATTGTCTACGGTGTATCGCCTGATGTTTATATGCTTTCTTGTGACCTCGGTACCTTTATTTTTTCTATCCCAATGGGTAGTGGTTGTGCTGTATGGGAAAGAATTTACCGAAGCAGGTTCGCTGTTGTCTCTGTTTGCGATTCGTCTGTTTTTCACCAACTTCAGTGTTGCTAAAAGCTTGTTTATTACCAATGAAAATTTGTTCAGATACACGCTGCTGACCTCGGTGGTGGGTGCGGTTACGAATATCGCTTTCAATTACGCGCTAATCCCGTTGCTTGGTGTCCGAGGGTCGTTAGTAGCGACGATCTTGTCCTTTACGATATCTGTATTTCTATTAGATTTGCTATTTAAGGAAGTTAAATCTAATTTGGGTTGGATGATGAAGTCCATCCTGACCTTCTGGCGTGTTCATATTACAGTACCGAAAGTTGGAGAGAACAATCATGATACCCATTAAACCGTTTGTTCGGCATGAGGAACAGTGCCCGCATTGTGGAAGTAAGGTACGTGGTGGAGAGGTGCTGTGGCAGGGAATCCATGTATGTGTCAGCACTGCGTGTGAGGGGTGCGGACGCGAATATCTCGAGGACATGAGGGTCGGTCATGCCACGTATTCACCTTATCGTGTAGAAATGCCTGACTATATTCTGACCGGTGATGCGAGGTCGAGAAAATGGCTCGGAGAGCCTTTGCGGCAATCGTTGATGAATCCTTCCTATGACTTAGCAGTCGGCATGACTGTGCATAAAATGAAAGCTTCTACACGTGTGATTATCATCAACACAATGGATTATTTGTATGGCCATGCTTTGCTCAAGCTGCTCAATGTGCAACGCGAACACGAGCAATCGCCGGACCTGGGCATCATCGTCATTGTGCAAAAGTCGCTGGAATGGATGGTGCCAGCATATGTGTCTGAAATTTGGACGGTTGATGTGCCGTTCAGCAAGGCACGAAACTTTTATCCTGTACTACATCATCGGATGATTGAGGAACTGATGCGTTTTGATGAGGTGTATGTCAGCCCGGCATATTCACATCCCAATCAGTTTGATATTGAGCAGTTTACAGGTGTCTCCCGCTATGACGAGGGGCGTGAGTCGGAGCCGCGCATTACCTTTGTATGGAGGGAAGACCGCTTGTGGAGCGGCAGCCATCATATCGCAAGAGCGGTACAGAAATTTCCGCAGCTCAAACGTGGGCTAAAACCGCTAATTTATCATCAGCGCAGTAAAATCATACGACTGTTCCGCAGGCTGAGAGAAAGCTTCCCAGATCATCGTTTTACAGTCGCTGGACTTGGGCGTACCGGGAGCTTCCCGGCATGGATTTCTGATGAGCGTGTCACACGCTTTGACCGGGAAAGTGAGCTGCGGGTCTGCGAGGTATACGCAGCCAGCCGATTAGTGATCGGCATCCACGGCTCTAATATGCTGCTGCCCTCTGCGCATGCTGGCATGACTATTGATTTGATGCCCAAGGACCGATGGGGGAATTACGCTCAGGATATTTTATTTCACGAAACGGATCATCGGCTTACAGCCTACAAATACCGCTTTGTGCCGATGGAATCGAGTGTGACTCTAGTGGCGGATATGGCAGCTGCCCAGCTCAAAGGGGCAGACCATTTTAATATGCAGATGACAGAGGAAAGGCAGCGTGAGCATTCGGTTTGGAGGGGAGAGGCCGCTTCGGGGCGGGTTTGATCTTCCGATCGCTGTTGACGAGAGATTCCCTGGATTGAATAGGCCCTGTAAGAAGGCGGAATCCCTCGTCAAAGGCGAACGCTGACGCTTCTCCAGATTCAAATCCTTACCCACCGCTACCCACCGCCGCCAAAAAGAATTTCCCCCAGCCCATAAGGTGGGGGAGGTAAGAACTGCCTGGCGATAGCTTCGCCCTATCGCCGCGAACTTCTCGCCGGGCATGTATGCCGGCGTAGGGCACACTCAGCACGGTTCTCTGTCAGGGTGACAGTGTTTGGTGGATAACACTCACGACAAGCAACAATCAAGCCTAGCTAAGGTCTCGTGGTCAGCCCTGCGGTAGTAGCTCTATGCTGTTCAATCGTTTATCGCTATGTGACCGGTATACAAGTTAGCGTAGTCAACGGCTGCATGCATTCGCTCGCGTATATCCGCGCAGCGAGGGCACTTCATGCCCAGCATTCCCTTTTTTTAAATGGGGTGACTTTATGGACCCGGCGGTTAGCAGCGGAGCGGTCCATTTGAATCTGAAGAAGCGCTAGCGTTCGCCTTTGCAGTGGGATTCTTACCTCGGAATGTTTTATATATCCAAGAATCCCACTGCAACAGCGATCGGAAGTTCAAATGGAGTGCGCAGCGGTCTCTAAACCCCGCCGCCATAACTCACCCAATATGAAATGGCAGGAGCCCTGATGATGATTCAAAAAATATTGTATCTCCGCAATTTTGCCAGCAAGGTGAACGGGGACTCATACAATTTACAGGAAGTCGGTTTGGGCAAAGCACTCGTTCGAAAAGGCTATGATTGCGATATTGTTTACTACAACGATCGTAAGGAAACCCATCTGGAACAGGTCTACCGTCACGAAGGATGCACCCTGCGTATTATCTGGCTCCACGGGTTTAAGTTCTTAAGCAACAGCATCTACAGAGATGTTCTCAAAGATTCTTTTCTGGATGCTTATGGTCTGGTCATTACTACAGAATACAACCAGATCATGACCTATCTGCTTTCCCGCAAATGCCCTGATAAGCTGGCGTTGTATCACGGCCCATACCGGGATAACACGCACGCGCTGATCCGCAAACTGTACGATATTATGCTGCTGCCGAAGGTAGCAAAATCTCTAAGCCGTACCTATGTCAAATCCGATCTCGCCAAGCGCTATCTGGAGAATAAAGGTTTTGACAACGTGGTTACGATTGGAGTCGGACTGGATCGCAGTAAAGTAGAGAGAGCATTCGACAGTGACACCAGTAACAACAGTGAAGACATAAGCGGAGAACGTGAGGAAAACCGTGAGGTCGCGAATGAGCTGCGTCGAATCGGAGATCGTCCGGTGCTACTGTATGTTGGTGTACTGGAGGAACGGAGAAATATACGTTTTATGCTGAGTACGTTCAAAAGGGTACTCCAAAAGCATCCTAGCTGCCTTTTGTTAATGGTCGGGAATGGACGGAAGACGGACACAGACCGCTATTGGACATATGCTCATGAACTGGGAATAACGGACAGTATTATACATTTTTCAAGAGTGGAACAACGTCATCTGTGGCAGATTTACGGAGCGGCGGATGTGATGCTGTTTCCGACCCAATACGATATTTTTGGTATGGTGCTGCTGGAAAGCATGCTGTTTCGCGTTCCGATTATCTCTTCGGTAAACGGGGGCTCGGTTACCTTGATTGAGGACGGAGTGAGCGGAGTGATGCTGAGAAGCTTTTCAGAAGAGGAATGGTCTGATCGGATAGGCGATTTGCTGGATAATGCTGAGCTGAGACGAAGTATGGCGGAGAAGGCTTTCCTTACGGTCGAGCGCATGTCGTGGGATCGCATCGCAGATGAAATAGTAAGCCATCAAGGAATCAAGCCCGGGAATTCTAACCACGTTATGCAATCAACGCAGGAAAGAGGGGCAGCCACGTGAGCCAACAGGTCAGCAGACAGATGAACCCTCCTGTAAGCAAGGTGCTGATCATCCATAACTTTTATCAGCAAAGCGGGGGAGAAGACAAGGTTGTCGAGCAAGAATCGGCTATGCTGCGTTCCAGAGGAATAGAGACAGAGCATTACTATGTGCACAACGACAGCATTCAAAGCAGAGGGCTAGCGAACATGGCAAAGCTGGCAGTAGAGGCGGCATGGTCCCTGCCGGAATTCAAAAGAATTAAGAAGCTGCTTTTACAGGTGAAGCCGGATGTGGTTCATGTGCATAATTTTTTCCCAGTTCTATCTCCTTCGGTCTATCATGCTTGTGAACGGCTGGGGATTCCGGTTGTCCAGACACTGCATAATTACAGGCTGATTTGTCCGGCGGCAACCTTTATGCGAGGGAATAAGGTTTGTGAAAAATGTCTGCACGGCACGCTGCTGCACTCCATCCGTCATGGATGCTATCGAGGTTCACAGCTTCAGACGATTCCGGTGG
>NZ_WUDQ01000218.1:0-5790 GCF_009827695.1 Paenibacillus sp. OT2-17
GGAATAGGGAAAATATTTATCTGCAAGCCTCCATTGAAACAATGCAGCGCTTTGTTGTAGACAATACAAATGCCACTGTTATAGAACGGAAGAAATATATCGATGCTTGTAAAAATAAGGGGTTTAAAATTATTGGCTACTATTTTGAGCCCGATTTTGCAGAATCTATTAAGCGTAATGAGCAGCGCACAGGCAAAGAGTATATTCCTGAAATCGGTATTAAAAGTGTAATGAGTAAACTAGAGGTCCCAAGTTACGAAGAAGGATTTGATGAAATTTACAGCGTGATTTCCAGTGAAGGGACGTTTCGGATCGAAAAGCAACCATAGAACCTAGAATCGTACAATTTAGGGGGAGCATCCATGAACATACCAGAGAGATTTATCAAACGGTTTCCAGCATATGAGGACGTATTTATTGGTAATCTTGAACATCACCGCAAGCACTTTCTGCCAATCTGCTCAATTAATCTCCAGTTCTTATTTCCAGAACAGAATGAGTGGCTTCATTTTGTTTCCGTAAAAGAAATCCACGAAGGCTGTGTGGGTGAAAATACTCAGCAATTTCATACCTCATATACCAAGGAAGATATGCTGGGTTTCGATGTAATTGACGGCAAATACAAATTCGAAGCAGACTGGAATTATTTTAGTCTTCATCGGAAAGAGCAATTGGAAGCTACCTATGAAGCGCTGAAATCTACTGGGGATAAAGCGTACCTACGTATGAAGAGAGAAGTTATGGCGTTGGACGGACTGGAACAGGTGTACATGGCTAATGAACAAGACTACCAAGCTCGCAAAGCATTTTTCCTGGAAAACAATAAAATTTATCCATATTCCTCCTTTGGGGAGGCCCAAAAGTCTGTGGAAGAGCTCACCCGTGATTTTGAGGAAAAGCAAACCAGCGGTTGGGGGCTGAATTTCCCTGAAGTTAACGGAATTTTGGATGATATCGCTTTTCAGTCTGACAAGGCTCAGAGTTATATCAAGGAATATGACGAATCTCTGGAAGAGATGCTCCAGTTCGAGCAAACCAATCTGCTTCATGTGCCTAAATGTCCCAATGGTGAGACTTTTGCCTATATCGGTTCCATTACCGGGTATTATTTTCAAGCGTGTGGGGCGGATACCGTCTATTTATTTTACGACCAAGAATTAAGTAAAGCGGTAATTTGCTTCGAATATTCATAAGTGAGGATTTTGCAAAATCCTGAAGTATAAAAAAACTCCCATAAAGGGAGTTTTTTATTTATTTCTTATTCATCTCCACATCATGCTCTTTAGCAAGTGTGTTGACTTGTTCACCAAAATCTCTGAATAGCTTTCTACCTTCGCTGAGCTTGGTGTTACTTTCATTGACTAAGTTCAGATCCTGTTTATCCAACGCATCGAGCATCTTAATGAAGGCTTCCTTTTGAGTACTGGCGGCCTTGATGTAGGTTTCGTGGACGGCTCTTACCTCAGGAGTTTCCGTCTTTACAGCTTCTAACTTATCAACAAATTTGGTGTATTCCGGGATGATATCGTCTTTTAAAGCATTATATAGTGTAACATCATCTGTAAAGTTATCTCCAGTCACAGCTTCATACTTATCAGTAACTGCTTTTTCATCTTGTGCCAAAGGAAGCATTCCATCATTTACATACGTGATTAAATCTTTTTTTATCGGATCGGTAGAGCAGGCTGCCAAAATGGAGAAGCAACATAATACTAACATAAACACGCTAAGTTTTTTCATCTGTATTCCCCTTTTTTATGTATGTTATGGGTAATTCGATTTATTTAATAGTCTTAAAGAACTATCCATATTATTTGATTATATCGTATAAATAAGAGAATGGTAGGATTTTTATGGTAAAATAGTGTCAAAATTAAGTTGATTAACCTAAACCTATTCACATGGAATTACAAATAAGAATGTTTTAAGAAGTATATTCCATTTGAACCAGAATTACTTTATGATAGAACAGGACATCCTAGAATTTTCCTGTATATATTTAGGGAATAGCTGAATTTCTTTAACACATTTGAGAGGAGATTTCAGTATGAAAAGGTTTAAAAAGGTGGTTTCAGTTACACTAAGCTCAATGCTCCTGCTTTCATTCGGTATGACGGCGAACGCGAGTGCAAGCCCAGAGGTGAAGACGGATCAAACGATTCAAACAGTTTCCAATGTGCAGCTAACAACTGATAAGGAAAGTGTTATTGAACAATTAACACGCGCGGACAAGCCTGCCAGTATCACAGATTCGGTGTACACCATTACAGAAAATATTAACTTGGCGACACCACAGAAATCTGTATTGAAAAAGAGAGTTACCCCTTCGCTCAAAGCCAGTGCAAACTCAGTATCATCTAAAGCCGCAGCGACAGTGGCGACAGCGTCTACTGCTACATATTCCGGCACGATTACAGAAGAGGGAGGCACACAGTTTTTATATCCGATCTATTTGCAGCCGGGTGAATTGTTACAGGCTCAGCTGGATGGTCCATTTTCAGCCCAGCTTGACTATGACTTATACCTGTATGAGTTTGATATGGCGACAGGCGATATTAATTCCAATCCAATAGACGTTTCCAACTACGGGACTTATGTTAACAATTATGAGCAAGGAGCTGCTTCTCTTCCTGAAAACGTAGGAGCTCGCAACTCGATCGGAGCCGAAAAGGCTTATGCGCTTGCAGTTCATGCCAAGAAGGGGGCTAGCATTAATGACCTTTTCTATTTGACTGTAGCTGTAAGCTCCAACTATGATGCCTATGAGCCGGATGACAGTGCCTTCCATGCTTATAATTTTACTGTTAACGACAAAGGCTCCTCGATTAACTTCCGCACCATCCATTCCGCTATAGACAACGATTGGTATCAAGTTACAGTACCAGCCAGCCGCAATTATGATGCATTAAATGTGAAGCTGGACAGCACTTCGGAAAGCTATGGGTACAAAGCGGAAGTATATGCAGCTCTTATTGGCAATCAAATGGTGCTTCTACCGCAAACCAATCATAATGTTACCCTAAACACAGGGACCTACTATGTACGAGTGTACAGCACAAGTCAGTATTCAGCCGACCATTTGTATACACTATCGATTAAACCAGTGCTTCGAGCTGGAAAAATTGAAATTACCGGCTATAACTCCAATGGCTATTATGATTATCCGACGTATTCTTACGGTCGTCATTATCGTATTAACGGGGGCAGCAGTCTGATCGTGAACGGTGTCGTGAAAACAACAGATGGTCAACTGGTTCCCAATGCTCCTGTCACGGTCGTATGGCTGGATAAGAACTGGAGCGAGAGCAGCGGTAACCGCACGAGAACGGCTTCTACGTACACCGATGATAGCGGTAAATTCAGTGTGACCCTTTCTCTTCCACAATCGACAGGAAAAAATGTAGATTATATAAGTGAAATTGGTTCCACACACTACTATGATCTTACAGGAGTTGCCGCTCAGGTCGATGGAACCTCGATTAGTGCGACGGACATTGTTTATCTGTTTGCTTATAGCTTGAGAAATTAAGATATGCTTTAATGTAGTTTTGATTCATGAGAGTCGCTTTTTTTGAATGGTTAGCTGAGGCTTTCCATTTCTGAAAGAGCGGCTTTTCATGTTTATTCACCAAGAATAAGAAAATAGTCTTGTTTTCATAGATTACAAACAGAAATTGTTTTGCATAATATATTCCAATAGAACCAAAGATGATTTATGATTGAGCCATACAGCCTAGAAATCACCCTGGTTTATCCGGGGATAGCGGGAATTCCTTAAACCATTTGAGAGGGGATTTCAGTATGAAGAGGTTCAAAAAGGCTATTGCAGTTATGTTAAGCATGATGCTCCTGTTTGCTTTCGGAATGACTGCGAATGCGAGTGAAAGTACGGAGGCTACATCGGATCAAGCGATTAAAGTGGAATCCGATATTCAGCTAACAACTGGAAATGAAGACGTGATTAAGCGTTTAACGCGAGCAGACAAGCCAGACAACGTTACGTCTTCGGTTTATGTCATGCAAGAAAATCTCAACTTCAAGACACCAGAGACAACCTCATTGAAAAGGGAACCCATTTCTTCGCTGAAGGCAAACCCAATGGCTGCATCAGCCACAGTTTCCTCTGCTACGTATTCCGGTACGATTACGCAAGAGGGAGGCACACAATTTTTATATCCGATCTATTTGCAGGCTGGTGAATTGTTGCAGTCCCAGTTGGATGGTCCATTTTCAGCCCAGCTTGACTATGACTTATACTTATATGAGTTTGATATGACGACAGGTGACATTAATCCTAATGCCATTGACGCATCCACCTATGGTACTTATTTTAACAATTATGAACAGGGGGCTGCCTCACTTCCTGAGAACGTAGGAACCCGTAACGCTACCGGATATGAAAAGGCATATGCGATTGCTGTTCATGCCAAAAAGGGTTCCAGCATCAATGATCCTTTCTATCTAACGGTCGATACAAGCTCCAGCTACGATGCATATGAACCAGATGAGAGTGCTTTCCATGCCTATAACTTTACCTTTAGTACGGGCGGTTCATCGCTTAATTCACGCTCCATTCATTCAGGCATTGATAATGACTGGTACCAAGTTACGATCCCTGCCAGCCGCAATTATGATGCTTTGAACGTAAAGCTTGATAGTGTTTCGGACGGTTATGGCTACAAAGCGGAAGTCTACGGAGCTCTTACAGGAAACCAAATGGCGCTTTTGCCGCAAACGAACCATAATGTCAGCTTAAATACAGGAACCTACTATGTGCGAGTGTACACAACCAATCAGTATTCACCCAATCATTTATACACACTTACACTGAAGCCAGTGCTTCGGGCTGGCAAAATTGAAATTACCGGCTATGATTCTGTTAATGGTCCTAATGATTATCCGAACTACTCATATGGTCGTCATTATCGGGTTAATCAACGCAGTAACCTTACCGTGAAGGGGGTAGTTAAGACAACTGATGGTTATCCAGTGGCAAATGCGCCTGTTGATGTGACTTGGTTGAATCAGAACTGGACTGAAAGCAGCGGAAATCGTACTCGTACAGGCACAGCTTATACGGACCAGAATGGAGCCTTTAGTGTGACTCTTTCCCTGCCATCTTCCACTGGAAGTATAGCGGAATACCTGTCTGGAGCCATCAGTTTTACACACTACTATGATCTATCAGGGGTAGCCGTTCAGGTGTCAGGTACTTCGATTATAGACACAGATATTGTATATCACTTTGCCTATAGTATTTATGGCGGCTGATGGACGGGTTATTAAGCTAACACTTAAGGTAACTTGTTGCTTGAATATTTTATATCTGAAACAAAAGTAGTTCGTTTCAATATTTGTTCAATTTTAGGACAAAGCATATGTTCATTCCATATATGCTTTGTCCGATATATATAGAAACAGGGTCACATTACACTATACATACGCCTTAGATTGCCTGTTACAAACATGACAGGAGGAAATAGAATGAATTTTGGACCTCTTAGAGCACAGCAAGCGATTCTTAATGCAAGTAGCTTACGGATCAATCCGACAAGCAAGCAAGCTCCACCACCCCAGCTTCATGAAGAACAGGTCTCAAGAGTGGTAGTTCAAGACTCCGTGGAGATTAGTGAAGCTGGCAGACAGTTGGCGGAAGGAGCTATTGTATCACAGGCTGCAAAGTATTTCGGTACAACACAGATCAATGATTCATTAAACCGGGTTTTGGAAGGTCAGCCAGAAGAAGTGTCTAATGCAGTGTACAGTATGATTGAATCTAATTTTATCGTC
>NZ_WUDQ01000219.1:0-5785 GCF_009827695.1 Paenibacillus sp. OT2-17
CTCACTTCTCCGGGAGGATCTTCGGTCATGTTCTGAACGTTGGCTTGCACCGGAAGGCCAACTCTCTGAGGGACAAATCATGACGTACTCGTTCCCATCAACGAATTAAACATGTTAAATTCATCGAATATTAAATCAGCAACATCGTTGCCTTGAATAACAACCATCAGCCGACGGACGGATAATCATTGAATTCAGTATAGTATTTACAGTTATAGCCTGTTTAAAGATAAAAGTCAACCCTAACAAAGCCTAATAAAAGCTTGTCAGAAATGAAATCAGTAAATTTCTTTCATCTCACGCTCGCGCTCCAGTACTTCGCGTTCCCGGTTTTCAAGGGCTTCCCAGCTGTCTTGGCTTAACGAATCAACCTGTGCTTCCACCAGTGTGCGAAACCGTGATCGGTAAATCGATGCCGTCTTCTTCAGTTCTTCAACCTCCAACGCGATCTTGCGGGATTTAGATAATGCTTCGTTCACAATACGGTCCGCATTTTTTTCCGCTTCCTTCACGATCAGTTGGGATTCTTTCTTGGCGTTGTTACGAACTTCATCAGCCGCTTCCTGCGCCACGATAATCGTCTTACTCAGGGTATCCTCAATCGTCGCGAAATGATCAAGCTTCTCCTGTACGTTCAACAACTCGGTGCTCAGTTCTTTATTTTCACGAATAACGCCCTCGTAATCTTTGATCACCTGATCCAAAAATTCATTAACCTGATCCTCATCATAACCGCGAAGCCGGCGGGCAAATTCCTTGTTATGTATATCCAATGGCGTTAATGGCATGCCGTCCACCTCCTATAAGATTGACAAAAAATACATTTTCCGCGTCACGACGCTCACTATCATCTATCGGTCATCATACCCCGTTTTGTGAATACTGTACAGAGCAAAATCGTTCCAGTTCTTCGCTATAGCTTAATTCTTTCGACAGAAAGCTCGTGATTCCTGCCTACAGCTATACAAACTTACCAATTTTGACACGGAATCTTCCCTTTTTTGTCATCCCGTCTGCTTCAAGCACTTTGAAACGCCCAAAACCCTGCATGGAAATAACGTCCCCAGCTTTAAGTGGAGTGGATGGATTCTCCTCCACCTTCCAATTTACCCGGCACCGTCCCGCCCGAATCGGTGTTAATATTTTACTGCGGCTTAGCTTGTACACATCGCTGGCAATACCGTCCAGCCGCAAAGAAGCGACCGTCAGATCTAGCGCCTCTAATGCAACTTCCTTCGTTCGCAGACTCGCTACAGGCAACAGTTCTGTCCATACATGAACACGATGTACCTGCTGCAAATGCATCGTCATAAAATCACCGATCTCTGAAGCTACCAATACATGGCACCCATCATCAAGTACATGAATGTCCCCGATTTTCCCACGTTTGATTCCAAGTCCCAGTAGGGCACCTAGATAATCACCGTGCTCAAGGGTACCTACTTTATGATCGTCAGATGTGATGGAAAGGACCTGAATCCCCATCTCCTCACCGTCCAAATACGAATAATCGGGCGCAATAAGCGCCCGCTTTCGTTCTGAAGCCATATATCCGCCATCTACCCTAATCGTGACCTTGTCTTCCTTCGAAGCAAGTGTCTCCAATATGTACTGTTGGCGCGGGTCCAAAAAATCAGTCAGCTTCTGCTCATGATAAGCTCCCGCATGACTGATCCATTCGGAAGCGCGATCCACATAATCCCGTTCATCCGGGTGAAAATGCTCATAAATCTCAGTTCGCATAACTCCTCCTAGACGAAATTACCAATTAAAGAAATCAAACCGTATGACGCAAAACGCAGAGCAATCAGCGCAACGATGGGTGAAATATCAATCATCCCGAAGATTGGCGGTATAAACCTGCGAAAAGGAGACAAATACGGTTCCACAAACTTGGCAAGTAAATCGCCAATTACACTCTCTCTGGCATTAGGAAGCCATGACAGCAGAACATATGCAATGATCATGTACGAATAAATCTGAAATAGCCAGTAAATTACCTCGATCAAGAAAAGTTCACCTCATTCTGTTAAGTTCTTGTTCAGTGTCAGCCAGTATTTCCGTAATAGAGCCTTGAATCTCAACCGTATCTGGTGTACACAGAAAAATATTGTTCCCGACCTTGGAGATACCACCACCCAGTGCATACACAGTACCACTCAAAAAATCAATAATTCGCAACGCCTGATCCTTGCGAATTCGTTGCAAATTAACTACGACGGTGCGATGGGAACGGATATGGTCGGCAATTTCCTGTGCTTCATCATAAGAACGCGGCTCATACAGGACAACTTTCACATTTTTCTGTGAATGGATGCTGACAACATTAGTGCTCTTCTGGTTCTTACGTTTATCAAAGCTTGGGGTTTCAATTTCTTGATCTTCCGGCGTATTCATAACCTCTCGCTCTATAACTTCCTCTTCTTCCTGAAGCCCCAGAAAGTTCATGAACTTATTCATTACGCCCAATGGAAATCCTCCTCTCGTCCGACCAGTACGGAACCAAGCCGCAGCCAGGTCGCTCCCTCTTCAACCGCCACTTCAAAATCATTGGACATCCCCATAGACAAGTGAACGATGGGTTCTCTGGTCAAGGCTTGTCCATTTAACCTATCCCGTAATTCACGTAATCCCCGAAACACAGGCCGAGTTTTTTCCGGGTCTTCCTCATGAGGAGCCATCGTCATCAAGCCAATTACGTCCACATGCTCCAACTCGCGAATTTGTTCCAAAAAGGGGACAACCGCCTCAGAGGACAAGCCATATTTGGATATTTCCCCAGAAATATTGACTTGCACAAAAGCTTTAACTCGCAGTCCCAGAGCGGCTGCCTTCTTGTCCAATTCCTGAGCGAGCGATAAGCGGTCAAGCGAATGTATAAATTTAAATTTTCCAATCACATCTTTAACCTTATTCGTTTGGAGATGACCAATAAAATGCCACGTTCCCCGGTCACCCAACTTGCTCCATTTATCCGCAGCATCCTGCCAGCGATTTTCGCCCACATGCTCTAAGTCGCTATCCAGTACCGATGTCATTGTCGCCGCCGAAACATATTTGGTGACAGCGATCACATTAACTTCATCACGCGAACGTCCGCTTCGGGCACATGCCGCTTCTACACGGGCATTCACTTCTTTAATTCGTTCCTCCAAAGACACGGGAGGACTCACCTCTCTTCCAGACCAATCCAACTCGCCATTCTTCCTGTGACGCCGCCTTCTTTGCGATATGAAAAAAACAAATCGCTACGGCTACTCGTGCATAAGGTAGTACATTCGATATGGCTCGGCAATATTCCTGCTTTCATCATAATGTGTCGATTGCATTGTTTCAAGTCAAGTAGTGTTTTTCCGGTGGTTAAGGGAAAGTAAACAGAACCTTCCCATTTATCATTACCCGGGCAATCATACTCCAAAACCCGAATTTGGCTCATCACGTGCTCATCCACCTCATAGGATTCAGAACCAATGGAAGGACCAATAGCTGCTAGTATATCAGACGGCTGAGATCCATATTCGTTTTGCATGGTCTGTACCATTTTCAATGCGATTTCCGCAACGGTTCCCTTCCAGCCTGCATGCGCCAACCCAATCACACGGCGGACTGGATCACAAAAATATAATGGTACACAGTCTGCATAAAAGGACGTCAACAAAATGCCAGGTACATTCGTCAAAAGTCCATCTGTGTCCTGAAAAGCGGATGCACGATCCATAAAGCCCCGCCCGCGATCAGCAGCCTTGACCACGGCAACATGATGACCATGAACCTGTTCACCGCACGTCCACGCTTCAGCAGCAAAGCCAAGCTGCTCAGCAATGAGCCGACGGTTACGAATAACTTGCTCGGGGTCATCCCCCACATGGAACGCACAGTTCAGACTAGCGTAGGGCACCTCACTGACACCGCCATGACGACCTGTAAAACCCGCTGTTAATCTCTGAACCTGCCGCTCCCAAGATTGAATATATAACAACTCCGGTACGGGACGTCCGCCATCTTTCATAAGCGCAGCCCCCGTAGCCTCGGTGTTCACTACAAATGGTTCCATTCATTCTCACCTCTACTGCCCAGTGTACCAAAAAGCCGCCGCCGTGTCTTCACAACACACTAAAATACGTAGATCTGCAAGTTCAGAAGCCCCGTCGGTCACTCCGCTCTTGACGTTCGATATACAACTTTTCCTCGCCTTCACCCGGCGGCTCATGCAATCCTTCCAGTCGTACAAGCACAACATCCGAACCAATTTTCACAATGTTGCGCCACGGAATGACCAACTCGCTTCCGCCTCCAAACCAGCCCATAAAACGACTGCTGCCTGGAACCACAATGGCTTCAATTTTCCCCTGCCGCACGTCAATCTCCAAATCACTGATTTGTCCCAGACGTCTTCCATCTACAATGTTAATGACATCCTTGGTTTGAAACTCGGAAATTTTCATTGCTCTTACTGACGTTTCCGGTGCACTCACACGCATCACATCCTTTATTTCACTATATGAGCGGAAGAGCCCAAAAAATGTCCTGTAAACGCAAAAACGATCCGGTAGGATCGTTTTTATCGCTGAATCATTCAAGCATTCATTTCATTAGGACTTTACATGTTTTTGCATTTGCTGTATAGCCGACTTCTCTAATCTTGAAACCTGGGCTTGAGAGATACCGATTTCGTCGGCAACCTCCATTTGCGTCTTTCCTTCATAAAAACGCATAGACAATATCATCTTTTCACGCTGGCCCAGGCGATGCATCGCTTCCCGCAGAGCGATTTCCTCAATCCATGAGACGTCTTTATTTCTGTCATCACTGATCTGATCCATCACATAGATTGGGTCGCCCCCGTCGTGATATATCGGCTCGAACAGCGAAACCGGATCCTGAATCGCATCCAACGCGAACACAACGTCTTCTTTGGGCACATTCAGTGCCTCTGAAATTTCAAAAATCGTTGGTTCACGCGAGTTCAGATTCGTCAGACTGTCCCGCACCTGAAGCGCCTTATATGCAATATCCCGTAACGAACGAGATACACGGATCGGATTGTTATCCCGCAAATAACGGCGGATCTCTCCGATAATCATCGGCACCGCATAAGTGGAGAACTTTACGTTTTGCGAAAGGTCAAAATTATCAATCGCCTTCATTAGGCCGATACATCCTACCTGGAACAAATCGTCCACAAACTCTCCCCGATTGTTAAATCGTTGAATCACACTCAGGACGAGTCGGAGATTGCCGTTGACCAATTTTTCTCTGGCTGATCGTTCATTATTTTGCTGAAGTGATGTGAACAACTCGCGCATTTCTGCATTGGTTAATACCGGCAGTTTGGCGGTATCCACACCGCAAATTTCCACTTTATTTCGGGTCATCGTGTCTTACCTCCCAAGGAGCAACATTAATGTACATTATCTCCTGAGGGCATTTTTTTATTCGCCGTTTCCATCGCTTCCGGATATACCCATGCATTATACCATTTTATTAAATTCTTTTCGTAAGCGCTTTATAATTCGCTTTTCCAGACGCGAAATATACGATTGCGAGATACCCAACAGGTCAGCAACATCCTTCTGTGTCTTCTCTTCTCCGTCTTGTAAGCCGAAGCGCAGCTCCATAATCAAACGCTCTCGATCCGTCAACTTATCCAGTGCCTTATGCAATAATTTTCGGTCCACCTGCTCCTCAATATTACGGTAAATGGTATCATTTTCCGTCCCCATCACATCGGAAAGCAATAATTCATTACCGTCCCAATCAATATTCAGAGGCTCATCAAAAGAAA